>JAGOFZ010000012.1 GCA_017996955.1 Longilinea sp. | reverse complement strand
GCGTAATCGAGACATACCCGTTTGCCAGCGCCCCAATATCGGTGCCCTCATCCGGCACGCCGGTCGGGGCGTCGCCGCCGATCCAGTAATACGGCCGCCCGCGCGGGTCTTCCCGCCGCACCAGCGCGTCTCGGTAAATCCGCAGTCCCATCCGGGTGATGCGGTAACCTTTTAATTCTGATTCGGGCAGGTACGGCACATTCACGTTGAGCAGCAAATCGCGCGGGTGGGGTTGGGCAATCACTTGCTCGGCTACCCGGCGCGCCACTGCTGCTGTGGTGCTGTAATCCACCGCGCCCTGGTGATCTTCCGGCGTTTCCACCGAGAACGCCAGCCCTGGAATGCCCCAAATTGCGGCTTCCATTGCCGCAGTGACTGTGCCAGAATAGGTCACATCATGCCCCAGGTTGGCATTCGGGTTGATGCCCGATACCACCAGGTCCAGCGGCTCAACAATCCCCAGCACCGCCAGCGCCACACAATCGGAGGGCGCCCCATCCGTAGTCAGGGCAGGTGTGCCATCGGCCAGCCGGGTTTCTTTCACCCGCAGCGGGCGGTGCAGCGTTTTGACATGTCCCGAAGCCGACCAGTTATGGTCGGGCGCAAATACGCTCACTTTGCCAAGCGGCTGCATGGCCTGTGCCAGCGCCAGCAGACCCGGAGCGGTGATGCCGTCATCATTTGTCACCAGTATATGCATTTGAGTTATTCCAACGGTAAAGATTGAAGCTCGGTTTTCAGACGCTCCACCAACGCCTGTTTTTCTTCAGGCGGCAGGAAGGCAGCCTGGGCGGCTGCCAGAACGCGAGCTTTGATTTCTGATAAGGGCAGCCCCAGATCGCGGTGGGCCACCTGATACTCATTTGAGAGTGTAATTTGAGAAATACTCGGGTCATCAGTGTTCAACGTTACATTGATGCCCGCCATCAACATGCGCCCCAGCGGGTGCTCGCTCAGGCTGGGCACCGCCCCGGTCTGATAGTTGCTGGTCACACAGACTTCGAACGCTGTGCCGTGTTCGCTGGCCAGCGCACTGACCGATTCTTGTTCCATCACCCGAATCCCGTGCCCAATTCGGTCAGCGTTCAAATCTTCAATCGCCTCGCGCACATTTTCTGGACCATTCCACTCGCCGGCATGAACCGTCAGGAACATCCCGCTGCGCCTGGCTCCCCGCAGCAAGCCCAGGAAGGGTGTGGCCGCAAAATTTGCTTCGTTGCCGGCCAGGTCAATCCCCACAATCCCTTTTGCCCGCCGCTGAATCGCCAGGTCAACCGCTTCTTCCGCTACATTGACGGGCTCGTGTCGGTTGATGCTCACAATCAGGCGGGTAATGACCCCAAATTCAGCTTCGGCCTGACGGGCTGCATCAGCCACCCAGTCAATCACCTGGGCTAACGGAAAACCTTCTGCCCGGCTCAAGGCCACTGGCGTGAAGCGCAGCTCCATATACCGCACCTGATCCGCCGCCGCATCTTCCACTGCCTCGCGGGTGATTCGCGCAATCACTTCCGGCGAGCGGTAGAACATGCGCAGTGTCTGAAATTTTGACAGAAAATTGGTGAAAGTCAGCGGGTCGCCAGACTGCATCTGCACCAGGGCGCGCAGCCCCGGGCGCAGTGGAACAGTAATCCCGTGCAGCCGGGCGATATCCAGCAACGTTTCAGTCCGCAGCGAGCCTTCCAGGTGACGATGTAATTCCACCTTGGGCATCTGTTGGAAGAGTGTGTCAGACTGAACTGGATGAGCTTCCGGCATTCAACCTCGAATTTTGCTTATTATAGCTTAATCCCATAAATCAAGGGTGAATTATCCACCCCCCAAACCTTTAAGCAGCGCACCGATCCCATAAGCCACACCCGCGGCCAGCCCACCCACCAGCAGCATTTCCAGACCACTGCGGAGCGCATTGCGCTGTGTCACCAGCACTTTGGCTGCACCCAAACCAAACAGAGCCAACGCCGATAGTCCCAGGGAGATGAAAAATGCTGTTTGGGGTGCCAGTGTAAACGGGAAAATCCAATCGGCCACATAGGCCAGCAGCGGCAGAGCGCCGGCAACCACAAATGCCGCAAAGGTCATCCAGGCTTCGGTGCGTGGGTTGCGGTCATCGTGCATCAACCCCAGTTCTTCCACCATCATGGTATCCAACCAACGATCCTTATCGCGCGTCTTAATCTCCACCAGCTTTTGAGCATCGTCATCAGGATAGCCCTGAGCCCGGTAAAGCTCCAACAGTTCCTGCTTTTCACCTTCAGGGAAATGTTCAACCTCCCAGGCTTCCCGCTGCCGCTCCCGGTTGTAATATTCCTTCTCGCTTTTCGAGGAGAGGTAGGCGCCAATCGCCATTGAAAACCCGTCGCCAAACAGGTTGGCCAATCCCAGAATCAAAATAATACCAGATGCCAGCTGCGCTCCGGCCACCCCACTGACCACGGCAAACGTGGTGATAATTCCGTCCAACCCGCCATAGACCAGGTTGCCGATATATTGTGAACTGGCCGGGCCATGCTCTTCGCGGGCGGCGGCTGCAATTTTTGCGGCGCTGTGGGCCTGCGCCGAGGCAGCGGCATCGCCAGCCGTATAAGCCTGGCGGGCTTCCTCCAAACGTTTTGAGATGCTCATCTTTGCTCCTTGTTTATGGACATTCGATCAGCGGCGAAACCCACACAGTTTCACCTGCAGACCGATAATTTTCATTCAAAAACGTTATCATCGGCGCCAGATAATCTTCAGCCACATAGCCCCAGATATTGGCATCCGTCTCAATATAGATCACCGTGGGGGTGGTGCGCAGCGCGTCAATGGTTTCAGCCTGTCCCAACTCAGCCACCCAGGGCTGCAGGTAAGTGAAGCGTCCCGGTGGTTCCATGCCGGCAAAGAAATACACCAGCGGGTCCACCGGGTAGTAGGCTAATCGGGCCTCTGGTTGGCCGCAGGCCAGGTCTTTCAACGCCGCCGCCCGCGCCTCATAATCAGCATAACGCCGGGCATAAGGCAGCCGCTCCGGGTGGCTGGCAATGAACCAGATTCCCATCACAGTCAGAAATATCAATCCGGCAGCGGCCAGGGTGCCAGCCACGCGCTGCCCCCATGATATCGCCCACCCTCGGTTTTGATCTTGCTCAACAGCCAGCCCGGCAGCCAGTGCCAGCGCTGCCAGCACAAAACTCTGAGCATGGAAAAAAGTCGTGTTGCGCCCGGTCAACATGCCCGCCAGCGCCAGGTAAACAGCCGCGGCCAGTCCGAACCGCCTGCGCAGAATGAGCAGGATCACACTCAACAGCCCCATCAGCCGGTAAAAGAATCCGGTGAACAGCCACCCATCCACCGCCGTCGAAGGTTCCAGTGTAAACGTCAGCGGCTGCCACTGAGGCGAGCTTATTTCCAGCCCGCTGATAACCTGATGCAGGTAATTAACCGGGTCAGTGGCCTGATATTCAGCATAACGGGCATAAATCCCGGTGTTGAACTGATATAGATCTGCCCAGGCTGCCGGCAGTGCCCCCTGGATACCCAATAGTCCCACCATCAACCCCAACGCCAGCACCGGAATTGCAGCCAATTGCAGCAGCGCCTTTGCGCCAGCGCGCCAGCCATTCTGCCGGGCGGCAAACGCCAGCGCCCAGAGCATCAACGGCGCCACGGCATAAATCTTGGTCGGGTCGGAAAACAGCGTCGTTGCAGCCAGTCCTCCCAACACCCAAAAATGTCCATCCCCCAGGGTGATTTTTTGACTTCCGGCTGCCAGTACAATCACCAGCATTATGAGCAGCGGAACCCCGGCAAATAGATCATACAGCAGCATATGACCAAAATAAAAATGCCCGATGGCGCTCCAGACCAGCGCTACAATTCCCAGCAGCGTATATTGGCGCGACAGCCGCATGCCCAGCCCAATGAGCCCAACCTTGAATAAAATCACCGACAGCCGCAGTGCCATAAAAGAGCGCCCCGCTATCAGCGTCACCAGCGCCGCCCAGGCGTAGGGCAGCGGCGCGTGATGAGAGAACAGGTCACGGTACAAGACATAGCCCTGGCTCATCAACCAGCCCGTGGTCATGGTATCGCCCTCATCCACAAACCGCAGGTAATACAGTAAAACCAAGTCTATGAGGATGGACACCCCCAGCAAAATGATCCCCGGCAGCCAGCCGCGCCTGGACGCTTGGCCAGTGTTTCCCGGCAGAATCAACGCGCCGCTTAAAACCAGCAGCCCGGCATACAGCAGCAGGGTTTGAGCGCGGCCAAAACCAGCATCACTGCCTGTGGTTAATCCGATTCCCAGGTAATCTGCCGCCACAGCCAGGCCGGCCATCAGCAGCCCGCCGATGATCCCGGCCAGGCGAATCCAGCGCATCACGTTTGGCTTCATAAGCCGTTATTATAATCCCGCTGGAGGTGTTGGGGCGCTTGCTGGCGCTGTAACTCAATGCAAAAACAAACCCGCCGGGTAAACATTCGGCGGGTTTTATGGACTTCAGTTTGGCAGCTTTTAATTATTTCTTCCGCAGGCTGCTAATCAGCAAGGCCGCCAGCCCAATGCCACAAATGCCAATCAGCCCATACCCAATCATCTGGCGCGCACCGCCATCGCCCTCCAGTTTGATGTCTTCCAGCAGGGATCGAACCGTTGGGGTGGGGCTGGGGGTGACGGTGCGTGTAGCCGTGGGGGTGCGCGGCGTCGGCGTGCGCGTGGGTGTTTTGGTGGCGGGCACCGGCGTTTCGGTAATCGTTGGCGATGGACTGGGGGTGGAGGATGGGTAGATCACCAGCGTCTGCCCCGGGTTGATGACCGCCGTAGTCGGCAGTTGATTCAACCCTAGAATGTCGTTGATCTTGACCCCATAGGCCGTGGCAATGCCCCACAGCGTCTGCCCGGCTTGCACCTCGTGAATGACTGAACCATCGGGCAGCGGCGTGACGGTGTAGATGGTAATCGGCGCGTAGGTGACCGCCGGCGCTCCGCTGGTCGCTGCCGGTGGGGTATACCCGGTACCGGCTCCAGCACCTGTGCGGCGCACATCCAGCGTGTAATAAATCCAATCGCCGTTGGTGCTCACGCCTGCTCCAACCGTTCCGCTGGACACGCCCACCATGGTATTCCAGTGCAGTGCATCAGCCCAAAATTCATAAATGGTGGTCTGGATGGACAGGTTGGTGCCGCCGGCAATATTCTCGATAAACCCGTAATCATGCGGCATCGAACCATCCGCCCGCGTGTGGGTAATGTTTCCGCTGGAGGCCATATAATCCGAATGGCTTTGCGCATAGCCCATCAGGTCGGCAGCCACTTCATAGGCTGGCAGACCGTTGGCGGCGCGCAATTCATTCACTGCCGCAATCAAATCATATGCGCTGGGCGCCTGAGCCCGCGCCGGCTGCACCGCTGGCAGTGCCAACAATAGAAAGCCCAGAATAAGCAGGGTGGTAAGAAGTATTCGGCGCATCGTTTTTTTATTATAACCGATGCGCCGTGAGATTCAATCCGTTAATTATTTGCCTAGCTCAGGGTGCGCTCAGTAAAGTTTGCCCCCATCGCTTCTGCCACCACCAGAAAATCTGTCGCCGAGATCATCCCCGTGGGATTGCCTTTATCATCCACCACTGGCAGGTGATGAATCCGGTTCGCCATCATCTTCGCCGCACACTCTTGAATCGTATCAGTCGGCTTCACCGAAATCAACGGCGTGTTCATAATCTCGTGCACTTTGGTTGTAGCCGGGTTAGCACCCTTGGCTACAATCTCATCACAAATATCCGTGGAAGTGATAATCCCATATTCCGGATGCTTGGCTGTTTTCTTCGCGATCAGGCTGTTCACATAACGATGCCGCATCAGCGACAATGCTTCCATTACCGTCGCCTCGGGTTCAACAAAGACCACCAGGTCTTTCATCCAGCCTTTAACACTCAGTTCCATGATGGATTTTCTCTCCTTTGGGATATGTTGGGGCGCAGCACTGCGCTTTGACATGCTAAGTATATGCAAAAGAGACCTAAAAGGCAAGCCGGGCAGCCAATCACTTGACGCCTCCCATAATCCGGATACAATTGCCCGGGCGATGAAGCTCGCCCGGTGCAAACCAAACCGCCCTCCCAGGCTGATAGCTTCTGCCCCATTCTCAGGCAGAGGCTTTTTTATTGTCAGAAACCGCATGAAAACAAGGATCTCGCTCGCACAACCCATGGAAAAGATACTGCTCATCTCGGCGGGCGCCATTCTGGGCGCCAATCTTCGCTACTGGCTCAGCCTTTGGGCGGCTCAAAAATGGGGTGCCGATTTTCCCTTTGGCACCTTGATCATTAACCTTACCGGCAGCTTTTTGATTGGCCTCTTCCTCACCCTGGCTGCTGAACGTTTCCTGGTAGATCCGCGCTGGCGCTTACTGATAGCCGTGGGCTTCCTGGGAGCCTATACCACCTTTTCCACCTATGCCTTTGAAAGTTACAACTTGCTGGCCGCCGGCCGCCTGATGCCGGCCCTGCTCAATCTGCTGGGCAGCAGCCTTTCCGGTGTTCTGGCGGTTGGTTTGGGCATCTATGCTGGCAAATTAATGGCCGGCTGGACGGAATGGACCGCCATTGCGTTTTCAAAATTCTGGCAGGCCTGGACGCAGTTGGGCTAAACCCCCGCGCTGATAATCGCCAGCTTATCCGGGTCCAGATAATGCTGGGCGGCTTCCAGTACCGCCTCCACTGTCACGCGCTGCACACGCTCCGGGTAACGCAGATAATAATCCAAACCCAGTTGAAACCGCTCCAGGTTGAGGATGGCCCCTGCCACGCCTGCATTAGATTCCAGCGACAGCGGCAGCCGCCCAATATAATTGGCCTGGCTGTTTTCCAATTCCTCAGCTGAGACCGGCTCACGCACAAACCGCTCAATTTCTGATCGGATTAAATCAATTGCCCGCTGTGTATTGGCCGGATTTACCCCCGCCGAAACCTCCCAGGACCCCGATTCAATCCAGGCGTTCAGGCTGGTCGAGGCATAATAGGCCAGCCCGGCTTGTTCACGCACTACTTCGCCAATCCGGCCCATCATGCCAAACTGTCCCAGCACGCTGTTGCCCAGAGAGGCTGCCAGATAGTCTGTGGCACATCGCTTGGGCCCCAGGGTGCCAATCACCAGGTCATTCTGACTCTTGCCAGCCAGCGGAACATGTTTGCGAATGGTCTGCGTCAGCGGCGCAATTGCCGGCAGCGCAGGCGGATCGGTTTGTTCGGGGTTTTGCCAGTCTCCCAGCACTTTACGGATCTGTTCAATCACATGGTCGGCTGTCACTGCTCCCACCACCACAATCACCGCCCCGCGCGGCCCATAGCGCCGCTTATGAAAATCTACCAGGTCGGCTCGTGTAATCGGCTGCACGGTCTCCACATAACCATCCTCCGGGTTGCCGTAGGGGTGCCCGGCAAAGACCGCCGCGTCAAACGTGATGCTTGCCATGTCGGCCGTATCCTGAGCGCGCAATGCCAGCCCGGTCAACAGTTGCGCCCGCAGCCGCTCAATCTGGTCAGGCGGAAAAGTCGGCGTGCGCAGGCAGTCTGCCAACACCCCCAGCATCAGCGGCAGGTCTTCCGCCAGGGATCGCCCGCCAAAAGTGGTGTTATGCACACTCGCGCTGAAACCCAGGCTGGCGCCAACCGTCTCCAGCGAATTGAAAATCTCTTGAAAGTTCCGCTTGCCCGCGCCGCGCATCAATGCCAGTGCCGTGAAATAGGATAAGCCCAGCTTTTCTGGCGGGTCAAACAGGCTGCCGCTGGGCAAATAACCATTGATGACCACCGACGGGCTCTCAAAATTGCTGCGCGTCAAAATCGTAATGCCGTTGGGCAGTTCCACCCGGGTAATATCTTCCGGCCCCGGCAGCGAATTCCAGGCAATGATGGGGGTGGCCTTTTTCATGGGTTGGGCTCCTCAGCACCGGTTGGACGGTAAATGCCCACCACTCGCCGGGTGGGCTGCAGGCAGGTTTGCGCCACCCGCAGCACATCTTCGGGCGTCACCTCTGCCAGTCGTTCCATGTAATTCAGGAACCAGTGATACGAATCAAACATCTCGGCATATCCCAGCCAGAAAGCCTGATTGGTGATGTTCTCGCTGCCGTAGGCAAACAGCGCCCGGGCCTGTTTGATGGCGCGGGCAATTTCATCCGGTTTCACCGGCGCTTGCTGCAGCCGTCTAATTTCAGCATCCACCGCCTGCAGCACCACTTCGGGGGTCTGGTCGGGGTGTACGGTAATGGTCATATCATAGGTGAAGGGATCATAGGTAGCCTGCAGGCTGCCGCCCACCCCCACCGCCAGTTCGCGCTCCACCAGCGCCCGGTACAACCGGCTGGTCTTATTCGAAATGCCCCCGCCGCCAAACATATTCAGGCTGGTGGGGCCAGTCAGCAGGCTGTCCAGCACAGTAAAGGCAAAGAAATCGGCCTCCCGCGCTGCTGGCGCCCGATAAGCCAGTTGCAAAAAGGTGGTTTCGCCGGGGCCGCTGACTTCCACGCGTTTTTCGGCGGTTGGCTCTGGCTCAACCAGTTGCGGCGGCGGTGGCACCTGCGCAGGCGCCAGTCCGCCGTAAATCCGTTCCAACCGGTGCAGCATTGTCTCGGTCTCAAAATCGCCGGCAATCGCAACCACGGCATTGTTGGGCGCATAATGCGCTCGATAATGCTGATATAAATCATCCCGCGTGATCGCGTGCAGATCATCCATGCTGCCAATGATTTCATTGCGATAGGGGTGAGCCTCAAACGCCGCTCCCTGCATGGCCTCGCCCAGCCGGAAGAGGGGCTCGTTTTCATTCCCCTCACGCTCCGAAATCACCACCGTGCGCTCTGATTCAACCTCGTCTGCTGTGTAGATGCTGTTGAACATCCGGTCTGCTTCCGATTCCAGCGCCAGGTCAATTGCATGGGCTGGCATGGTCTCAAAATAGGTCGTCCAGTCCAGGTAGGTGAAGGCGTTCCAGTAGCCGCCTTCCCGTGAGATAGCCTTATCCAGCACGCCGGAGGGGAACCGGGGCGTTCCCTTAAACTGCATATGCTCCACCCAGTGCGAAATGCCGGTTTTGCCGGGCTGTTCATAGCGTGAGCCAACCCGGTACCACACCCAGTGACTGATGATCGGTGCCGTGTGTATCTCTTTGAGCTGGATCAGCAGCCCGTTGGATAGGCGAACTTGGTGATGGGCGTCTGGCATGGGCATCTAGGGAATGATCGCCTGGCAGAATTTACTCGGTGTAGGCCCGCAGATTGCCTGTTCCCAGGTGCTGGGCATCTCGCTCAAAATTTCATGATACGGTGCCACAACATTCTGCAGCCCCACAAATGGGGTATGCAGCTCGGTCTCATTCAGTGGAATGTCCACTTCCACATCCAGATTCACCGGGATGGTTTGATCCACCGGCACCGTCATCGCCAGGTGGATGGGCAGCTCTGCTCCGGCTGGCAGGATGATATCTGCGCTGGCGGCATCAATATACAACCCGCCGGTATAAACCGTTACCGTGGCATCCTCGATATAGGTATCTTCTGTCAGTGTGACCATTGTATCGGTATCCAGCTCCAGGTCAAACTGCGCCGGTACGCTGCTGTCCACAACAATGGTTCGCTTGATGCTGGCTTCGTCCATCATCACAAAATTCTGGTACAGCGGTGTAATCAGTCCATCGCCTACCAGGGCTTTCAACGCAAACAGGTTGCGCGCCAGCACCAGCACCACCACAATCAAAATAACATTAACAATCAGAGAAAAGATGGACGCCAGCGTCCAGAAAGCCGGTCCAATCCCGCGAGGGCGCCAGCGACGCGTCGCCGGTGCTTCGGCTGCTGCCTCTATGCGGGGTTCGTCTTCTTGGCTTGGGATTTGTACACTCATTGAAACTACCTCCAGAGTATTGAATCCGTGTCTTCACGGAGTAAAATACAAGTATATACATGAATATAGCATAGACTTGTGATTTTGAAAAACGAAACAGGGTATAATTATTGTATTGTGCAATAACAATCTAATTACTCTACTTTTTACTCGGTGATGGGCCTGCGGTTGTTTGTCAGCAGGCTCCATCTGACAGATCAAAGGAGGCGCGCGCATGGCAGAACAACCCTGGCAATATCGGGTCGCAGTAATTGGCGCCGGGCCAGCCGGGTTGTTTGCTGCGCGCGAGCTGGTACAGCAGGGGGTTCAGGTTGCACTGATCAATCGCGATATCAAGCCCGGTGGTTTGGCAGAGTACGGCATCTATCCCGATAAATATAAAATCAAAAATGGCCTGCGAGCGCAGTTTCACCAGATCCTCGCGCTGGATGGCCTCGCATATTACGGCAATCTGACGGTCGGCGATCCCGGCGATCTCACCCTCAATCAACTGCGCCGGCTGGGTTTTCAGGCCTTGCTGGTTACCGTTGGCGCTCAGGGCACCAAGTGGCTGGGTCTGCCCGGTGAAGACTTGCCCGGTGTCTATCACGCCAAAGACCTGGTCTATCATTACAACCGTCTGCCGCCGTTCAGCCGGGCTCGCTTTAACCTGGGGCAGCGAGTGATCATTGTGGGTGTTGGCAACGTGATGACTGACATTGCCCACTATCTCATCAGCCATTGCAGCGTAACTGAAGTGACTGCCCTGGCGCGCCGCGGCCCGGCAGAGGTCAAGTTTGATAAAAAAGAACTTGAACTGATCGGCGCCAACCTGGACCTGCCCGCCTACGATGCCGAAATTGCTCGCTGCGCGCCTTTGATGCGCTCGCTGGGGCAAGACCCCGATGCCGCCCGCGACTTTGTGCATACGGCTGTCGCCTCTGCCGCACCCTCGTCCGGGTGTGCGCGCTTTCGGCTCCATTTTCTGGTCAGCCCCGTAGCCATCTACGCTGGCCCGGACCGGCGGGTGGGCAGCCTGGAAGTGGAAGATAATACCCTGGTGATGTCGGGGTCACAGACCAAAGCCCAGTCTCTGGGCACCCGCCGCCAGCTTGAGGCTGATACTATTATCTTTGCCATTGGCGACCGCGTGGATGCCCGCCTGGGTTTGCCAATCCAGGGTGCTGAGTTTGTCAAAAACCCGGCGCCGCGCTTTCCGGTGGAAGAGCAATCTTACGAGGCGTTTGATCCAGTCGCACAGCAGCCCATCGCCGATGTCTTTGTAGCGGGGTGGGCACGCCATGCCAGTCAGGGGCTGGTCGGCATCGCCCGCCGGGATGGCGTCAACGGCGCCCGGGCGGTCATGCAGTATTTGCACACCCTTCCACCGCTGGCGGATTTATCCCCCTTGGCAGCGGGGTTGTCCGTCTCGGGCAAGTGTCTGGTTACCCAGGCAGATCTGGCCCGCCTGGAATCCGCTGAACAGGCTGAGGCTGCCCGGCTGGGTCTGCCCGATTTCAAATTCGATACAAATGAAGCCATGCTGGAGGTCATCAACCAAACCTGAACCCCCAAATACAACTTTTACGCTGGGAAACGATCTAAATGATATTGGAACATGTAGCTGCCTGGCAAGGAGCAGAGCGAGGGTTACGCTTTGGCGTGTGGACTTCAGCCCGCCAGATTGTGCAGGCAAGAACCCGCCTGCTGTATGAGACATAAATTCTGCCGTTGCCCGAGTGCTAACTGGAAAACGATGAAAAGGAGAACAGGGTATGGATCTGACGAAAGAAACCAGACTGGAAATGTACTGGATGCTGCTGCTGTCTCGCCGGTTGGATGAGCGCGCCTGGGTCTTGCACCGCCAGGGCAAGATCGCCTTCCATATTTCCGGCATCGGTCAGGAGGCTGCCCAGGTGGGCGCAGCCTTTGCGCTGCACCGGGGCGAAGATTGGGTCACCCCCTACTATCGCGACCTGGCGCTGATGCTCAGCCTGGGCTACACCCCGCGTGAATTTGTCCTCAGCCTGATGGGTAAAGCTGAAGAACCCAGTTCCGGCGGGCGCCAGATGCCCAGCCACTGGAGCCTGCGCCGCGCTAACGCGGTCAGCCATTCGGCTCCGGTTGCCACCCAGGCCTGCCATGCCGCCGGAATTGGCCTGGCAATGAAAATGCGCGGCGAACAAAAAGTTGTTCTCACCACCATTGGCGAAGGTTCCACCTCTCAGGGCGAATGGTATGAGGCCGTCAACTGGGCGGCTGTGCACCAGCTCCCGGTGATTTTTATGGTCGAAAACAACCAGTACGCCATTTCAGTTCCCCAGCATTTACAAATGGCTGTTCGCAGCTCTGCGGATAAAGCCTGCGGCCTCGGCCTCGAAGGCATCACCGTTGATGGTACCGATATGCTGGCGGTGTATGAGGCGGTCGATCGCGCCGCCCAAAAGGCCCGCGCCGGTGAAGGCCCCACCGTCATCGAAGCCCGCATGTACCGCATTACCCCGCACTCCTCTGATGATGATGACCGCACCTACCGCAGCCGTGAAGAAGTGGAGGAAAATAAAAAGCGCGACCCCATCATTGTCAACCGTGCTCACCTGGAAGCAGTGGGCATTCTGACCCCCGCCATGGTGGACGAAATGGAAGCCAAAGCCAAAGCCATTGTAGATGATGCCGTGGATTACGCCACCAAAGCCCCTTACCCGGCGGTTGAAGCCGGCAGCTACCCTGTTTATGCCGAGGAGGTGCGTCATGGCTGAGATTACCCTGGTTGAAGCCATCCGGCAGGCCATGGACGAAGAAATGGCTCGCGATGAGCGTGTCTTTATCGTGGGTGAAGATGTCGGTGTGCGCGGCGGCGTGTTCCGCGCCACTGTTGGCCTCTTTGATAAATATGGCGCTGCCCGGGTGATTGACTCGCCTCTGGCAGAGCTTTCCATTGTGGGTGTGGGCATTGGCGCTGCTCTGTATGGCCAGCGCCCCATCTGCGAGATTCAGTTCTCCGATTTTATTTTCCCGGCCTACAATCAGATCGTCAGCGAAGCCGCCAAAATGTGCTACCGCTCCAATGGCGAATGGACCGTCCCCATGGTCATCCGTGCCCCTTACGGCGGCGGCATTGGCGGCGGCCTCTATCATTCACAGAGCCCCGAAGCCATGTTTGCCCAGATTCCAGGCCTCAAGGTCGTGATCCCCTCCAACCCTCACGATGCCAAAGGCCTGCTCAAAGCCGCCGTGCGAGACCCCAACCCCGTGATCTTCTTTGAACCCAAGAAGGGCTACCGCCTCATTAAAGGCGAGGTGCCGGATGATGATTACATCACCCCGATTGGCCCGGCCAAGATTTCCCGCTCTGGGTCCGATGTTTCGGTCTTTGCCTACGGCATGATGCACCACTACGCCCTCCAAGCCGCCGAAAAGGTTGCGGCTGAAGGCATTGATGCCGAAGTGGTGGATTTGCGCACCCTCTACCCCGTGGATCGTGAAACCATCCTGGCCTCTGTGCGCCGCACCGGCAAAGCCCTGATCGTCCACGAAGCCAACCTGACCGGCGGCTACGGCGCCGAAATTGCCGCCACAATTGTGGAGGGCGCCTTCTCAGATCTGGATGCCCCTGTCCGCCGCCTGGCCGGCCCCGATGTCCCGGGTGTCCCCTTCAGCCACCCGCTGCAGGAATGGTTCATGCCCAATGTGGAAAAAATCGCCGAATCCATTCGGCAGTTGAGCAAGTGGTAAAAAGGATGATGATATGGCTACACAGGTAATCATGCCCCAGTTGGGTGAGAGTGTGGTCGAAGGCACTGTCACCAAATGGCTCAAAAAAGAAGGTGAACCCATCCAGGAATTTGAATCCCTGCTGGAAGTTAACACCGATAAAGTCGATTCAGAAATCCCCAGCCCGGCAGGTGGCACCCTGCTGAAGATTCTGGTTCCCGAAGGCACCACCGTCCGCGCCGGCACGGTCATTGCCTGGATTGGTCAGCCCGGCGAGGTGCTGCCTGATTCTCCTGCCCCGGTGGATCTTCACGCCGCACCCGCCGCCCAGGCAGCCGCTGAAACTAAACCCACTGCGTCTGTCGCCACCGGGCGAGACCGTGATCTGGGCTTTATTTCCCCGGTTGTGGCCCGCCTGGCGCGTGAGCAGAATGTGGACCTGTACCAGGTGAAGGGTACCGGCGAGGGAGGCCGCATCACCAAGAAAGATGTCCTGGCGTACCTGGCATCCGGAGGGGCTGCACCCAAAACTGCACCCGAACCCGCCGCCTGGGAAACCCCCGGCGAAGGTGACCTTTTCCGCCCCACCGAATTGCAATTTGCCGGAGGCGCCCCCGGCACGACCCCGGCGCCCAAACCGGCAGCCAGCCCTGCCCAGCCGCTCCCGCGCCCAGACCTCAGCCCTGCTCCCGGCGACCGTCTTGTGCCGCTCAGCACCATGCGCAAAGCCATTGCAGACCACATGGTCATGAGCAAACGCACCTCGCCCCATGTCAGCACCATCATGGAGGCCGACCTCAGCCGCGTGATTGCACACCGCCAGACCAACAAAGCCGAGTTTGAGCGCAGCGGCGTCAATTTGACCTTCACCGCCTACTTTGTGGCGGCAGCGGCTGCCGCACTGCGGGCTTACCCCCTCGTCAACTCCTCCTGGACCGATCAGGGCGTCTTAATCCATGGCGCAATCAATATTGGCATGGCCACCGCCCTGGGCGAAGAAGGGTTGATTGTACCGGTCATCAAGCAGGCCGATAACCTCTCTCTGCTCGGGCTTGCGCGTTCAATCAACGATCTGGCAGCGCGGGCTCGTGCCCATCAACTGCGGCCCGATGAAGTCAAAGACGGCACCTTTACAATTACCAATCACGGCATTGGCGGCTCATTGTTTGCCATGCCGGTGATTAGCCAGCCCCAGTGCGCCATCCTCGGCGTTGGCGCCATCAAGAAACGCCCCGTGGTCGTTGAAGGGGATGCCATCGCCGTGCGCTCGATGGTTTATCTCTCCCTGACATTTGACCACCGTATTCTGGATGGCTCATCTGGCGACGGCTTCCTGGCGAAAATTGTCGAAGTGTTGGAACAATGGACGTAATCCGAATTGACCCGCTTGTCTCACAAATCCAGTCCCGCTTTGGTTGGAAAATCAGCGGTCAGTGGAACAACGCTGCCCTGGCAGCAATCCTGCAGGCTGGCGATCAAATCGCCAGCTACGTCCATTCACTCAACCAGCGGGATGGCGACGCCATCGTCCGGCGGCATTTTCCCGCCCAATTCATCCATTCGGATTGGCTGGGCAGCCTCTGGTTCCTCAAAGGCAAAAGTTTTGTCTTCCCGCGCCGGGTGGTCCGGCTGGCCCCCAACTTTGAGATCTACCAACACCCCGACTGGCACGTGGTTCACGAACTGGGGCATGTGCTGGATAATGCTGTCCGGCGCTTCTTTCCAGCAACGTTTTTGGGCGGCGGCCTGGCCGATCGCATGATCCGGGATACCGGAGGGCGCCCCCACTGCTGCGGACTGCGCTTTGTCCCCCGTGCCGATTATATCGAGCGCTGCAACCTCATGGAACACTGGGAGCCGATCAAATCCTACGGCAACACCTGCGTGGCCGAAGACTTTGCCGAGACCTTTGTCTGGACTCTGTTCAGTTCGTACAGGGTTCCGCCCCGCCGTTTGGACTGGATGCGGGCATTTCTCAAGAGTTTAGAGTAAAATTGTTGCGGAGGATAACATAAACATGGCAGAATATGATGTCGTTGTCATCGGCGCTGGTCCGGGCGGTTATGTTGCCGCCATCCGCGCCGCTCAGTTGGGTCTCAAAGCCGCCATTGTCGATAAGCAGTGGCTGGGTGGCGTTTGTCTGAATGTGGGCTGCGTGCCTTCCAAGGCGCTGCTGCGCAATGCTGAAATTGCCCACATTCTGCGCGAGCGCGGCAAAGATTTTGGCTTTAGCATGGATAACCTGCAGTTGGACTATTCCGCCGCAGTCAAACGCAGTCGCCAGGTTTCGGGCCGCCTGACCAAAGGTGTGGGCCTGTTGATGCGCAAGAATAACATTGATGTTGTGATGGGCACAGCCCGCCTGACCGCGCGCGATACCGTGACCGTGCAGGATGCCGAGGGCAAAACCCAGGAACTCAAAGCGCGCAATATCATTATTGCCACCGGCGCGCATACCGCCATGATCCCCGGGGTTCAGGCAGATGGTCAAAAGATTCTCACCTATCTCGAAGCCATTCTGCAGGAACGCTTGCCGGCTTCAGCTATCATCATTGGCGCGGGCGCCATCGGTGCCGAGTTTGCCACCATCTGGAGCTCCTATGGCTCTGCCGTGACGATGGTGGAAATGCTGCCCCGCATCCTGCCGCTGGAAGATGAAGAGGTCAGTGTGGAACTGGCCAAGGCCTTCCAGAAACGCGGCATCAAGATTCACACCGGCACACGCGTCCAGTCTATCGAAACCACTGAGACCGGCGTTCGTGTGACCGTCAGCGCGGGTGAGCAAACCCAGGTGCTCGAGGCCGAACAGGCGCTGGTGGCCATTGGCTTCAAACCCAATACCGCCGATCTGGGTCTGGAAGAACTGGGCGTCAAACTGACCGAACGCAAGTTCATCCAGATTGACGAACACATGGCGACCAATGTGCCGGGCATTTTTGCCATTGGTGATGTGACAGGGCAGCTCCTGCTGGCGCATGTCGCCTCTGCCCAGGGCATTCTCTGCGCCGAGCATATCGCCGGGCATCAGACCACCCCGCTCGATTACCGCATGATGCCCCGCGCCACCTACTCTCAACCCCAGGTGGCCTCCTTTGGCCTCACCGAAGCTCAGGCTCGCGAACAGGGCCATGAGATCAAGGTCGGGCGCTTCCCCTTCCAACCCAACGGTAAAGCCCTGGGCCTGGGTGATTATGCCGGGTTCGCCAAAATCATCAGCGATGCCAAGTATGGCGAAATCCTGGGTGCCCACCTCATTGGCCCCGAGGTCTCTGAACTGCTCCCTGAATTGACCCTGGCCCAACGCATGGAACTGACTGCCGAGGAAATTGCCCGCAACGTCCATGCCCATCCCACCCTCAGTGAAGTTCTGATGGAAGCCGCCCACGGTGTGGACGGACAGCCCATCCACATCTAATCCAACCCAACCGCGTCGTCCCTCTTGACCTGTGAAGAGGGACGACGCCGTTCACATGCGCAGGTGGGGTTGGCTGTAACCTCGCCTTTTAATTTTTTTCCACTGTGCCTGCCTATTCTCGTTCTTCTAAACGCCCCCTGGGGCAAATTACCCGCGGTAAAACCGCCCCCAACCGCCTGCGCCGGGTAGATAACTTTATCTGCCAGTATGACCCGGGGCTGCTCCGCCTGCGCGCCCTCGAAAACTGCTTCTATGTTGATCTGGGGTATGGGGCTGAGCCCTTCACCACCCTCGAATCCGCTGCCCGCCTGCGCCGATTTAATCCGCACCTGCCTGTCCTCGGCATAGAAATTGACCCCGAACGCGTGTCTCGTGCCCTGCCCTTCGCCGATGAGCAGACTCTCTTCCGGTTGGGCGGCTTCAATGTCCCGCTGCAGCCCGGCGAGACGGTTCGCCTCATCCGGGCGATGAATGTCTTGCGCCAGTATGAAGAAGCCGAATTTCTCTCCGCTGTCGCTCAAATGGGGCACAGCCTGATCCCCGGTGGGCTGCTGCTGGAAGGCACCTCGGATCCGTTTGGTCGCATCATGGTCATCAACCTGATCCGCCGCACGCTGGAGGGTAGTTTGATGATTGAAGGTCTGCTCTTCAGCACCAACTTCCGCTGGGGTTTTGAGCCGGGCGTTTTTCAGCCTGTGCTGCCCAAAAATCTGATTCACCGCATGATCCCCGGCGAAATGATCTACGATTTTATGGAGGCCTGGAAACAGGCTGCCCGCCTGACGATTGGCATTCGTCCGCTGGGGCTGCGGCAGTGGTTTGTGGCTTCTGCCCGGGCCCTGACTGAAATGGGCTGGTCCATTGACCCGCGCCGGCGCTTTTTGCAGCAGGGTTACCTGCTTTGGAAGCGCAGCATCCCCCTGGACTGACCCCCGCCAGATACAAGCTTCCAGTTTTCTTTTGGAGTGCGGGCTTCAGCCCGTATGCCTGTGCAGGTTCATGCCTTGAAACAGAGCTTATAAAACCATTGATCATTTCCTCCAGCCCGGTTTGCCATGCCTTCGGCCTCATGCTATAATCCTTGCCCAGAAAGGGTACTACCATGCTGCAAAAAATTGTGCGCATCCTCGGGGGCGACCCCCAGGGGCGGGAACTGAAAAAATATATCGAAATTGTTGGTCAGATCAACGCGCTGGAAAAACAGTATGAGGCTTTAAGTGATGAAGCCCTGACCGCTAAAACCGCTGAATTCCGCAGCCGCGTGGCCGCGGGGGAGACCCTGGATGACCTGCTGCCCGAGGCCTTTGCCGCCGTGCGCGAGGCCAGCAAGCGCACCATCGGTCTGCGCCATTACGATGTCCAGTTGATCGGTGGCATGGCTCTGCACAACGGTCGCATTTCTGAAATGCGCACCGGCGAAGGTAAAACCCTTGTCGCCACCCTGCCAGTCTATCTCAACGCGCTGACCGGGCGCGGCGTTCACCTCGTCACGGTGAACGATTATCTGGCTCGCCGTGATGCCCGTTGGATGGCGCCCATCTATAACCTGCTGGGCCTGACGATTGGCGTTTTACAAATGGCCAGCCGCACCGAGAACGGTCGCAAGGCCTTCGTCGTTGACCTGACCAAAACCTCTCCCTTCGAAGATCAGGACAAAATCCGCCTGGTGGACCGCGGCGAAGCCTACAAGGCAGATATCGTCTACGGCACGAACAGCGAATTTGGCTTTGATTTCCTGCGTGACAACCTGACCATGCGCCTGTCTGAGCGCGTGCAGCGCGATCACTACTTTGCCATCGTGGACGAAGTGGATAATATCCTCATAGATGAAGCCCGAACCCCCTTGATTATTTCCGGCCCCGCCTCGGATGACACGGAATGGTATGTCAAGATGGCTCAGGTGGTGCGGTCCCTGCGCCCCGAAGATATCGAGGTCAACGAACGTGACCGCAACGCCATTTTGACTGAAGTCGGCGAAGCGCATGTCGAAGAAATCCTGGGCATCCCCCTGCGTGACCCCGACCGCCCTGAAGATATTAACCCCGAACAGGCGCGCCTGTGGGGTTATCTGGAGCAGTCTCTCAAAGCCCAGTACCTCTTCCGCCGCAACAAAGATTACATTGTTCAATCCGGTAAGGTCGTCATTGTTGATGAGTTCACCGGTCGGCTCATGCCGGGCCGCCGCTGGTCCGAGGGCTTGCATCAGGCGGTAGAGGCTAAAGAAGGCGTCCGCGTGGAACCTGAGAACGTGACCTACGCCACCATTACCATCCAGAACTACTTCCGCATGTATGAAAAGCTCTGCGGTATGACCGGTACAGCCAAAACCGAAGCTGAAGAATTTGCCAAAATTTACAAACTGGATGTCTTCCAAATTCCCACCAACCTGGAATATCAGGCCATGGGCGGCCCTGCAGCTCGCTTCATCGAGGTGACCGCTAAAGACGAACAGGGTTACAAACACCAGTATTATGCCCGCCGGGATGATCCCAAGCAGGCGCCCATCTTCTTCCGCCGGAAAGACTATCCAGATGTGATTTATCGCTCTGAAGAAGCCAAGCTGCGCGCTATCACTACCGAGGCGCTGCGCTATCACATTCAAGGCCGCCCGCAGTTAATTGGTACCACCTCGGTTGAACATTCTGAGCGTCTTTCAGATCGCTTCTCTGCCGAGGCCATCCGCCGCCTGGCGCAGGTGATGTTATTGCGCGATTTCTGGCTCACCAAAAATAATCGCCAGCCCAATGAGCAGTCCATCCCGGAACTGGCATTCTTGAACAAACCGCTGATGGAACTCAACCCCGGCGAGATGCGCCAGTCGGCCCGCAGTCTGGAGATGTCTTCGCTCAATCCCGAAGATGCCGACAATGCAACGCGCTTGCTGCAGCTCCTTGAACTGACCCCCAATGACCAGCCCCGCCTGCTCAAAGTCTTGCAGGCTGGTATCACCCACCAGGTCTTGAATGCCCGCAAGCATGACGAAGAATCAAAAATCATTGCCCGTGCCGGCGGGTTTGGCGCTGTGACCATTGCCACCAACATGGCCGGCCGTGGTGTGGATATTCGCCTGGGCGGTGAGCTTGCCGATGGCATTCGCCCGGACGTGCTCCGGGTGCTGCGCCGGGCCGAGTCTGATCTCTACAACCTGACCGATGAAGAACTTTATCGCTCTCTGCAGGAGGTTCCCCCGGATCAATACGGCATTTACGCCGAATCGGTGCAAACCTTCCAGCAGTTTATGGAAGAAATGGCCCGCGTGCGTGCCCTGGGCGGCCTGCATGTCATTGGCTCAGAGCGCCATGAAGCCCGCCGCATTGATAATCAGCTCCGCGGTCGCGCCGCCCGTCAGGGTGACCCGGGTTCCTCCCGCTTCTACCTCTCGCTGGAAGACGACCTCATGCGCCTGTTTGGCGGCCAGCAGGTTGAAAACCTGGTCAGCCGCTTCAACCTGGATGAAAACATACCGATTGAAGTCGGTCTGGTTGGCCGCATGGTCGAGCAGTCGCAGGAGCGGGTTGAAGGCGCCAACTTTGACATGCGCAAGCATCTGCTGGAATATGACGATGTTCTCAACAGCCAGCGCCACCGCATCTATGCCCAGCGAGACCGCGTCTTTACGAAAGCTGACCTCTCTGACGACGTGGCTGAAATGCTGCAGGCTGAGATCAATAAACGGGTGGAAGCTGGTCTGAGTGACCCCGAAGGCCCCTGGAAGCTCCTGGCCTACCTGGAAGAAATTCAGCCGCCCATCCAGCACGAAGGCGTTTCTTACCCAACCTACACCCACCAGCTCCTGGTGGAAGAAATCCAGCGCCGCCTGCGGGCCTCCGGTGCTGACCTGTTGAATGTGCTGGTGAACCTCGCGGCCGAAGCGCTGGATGCCGAGCGTGACCACCTCCTCAACAGTGTTCGCCAGCTCCTGGAAAAACTGGAAGAAACCTACAAACAACAGCTCTCCGAGCGCACCGATCTGCTGGATACGTTTATGGAAGGGCTGAAAGATCGTGAAGATGATCAGCCCGTGCGGGCTCAAACTGTGCTGGATGAGCTTTCTGCTGCACTGCGCCTGCCAATTAAGCTGACGCCCGACCAACTACGCGCCCTGCCAGAAGGGGGGCGCCCGGTGGTCACAGCCATTCGCCAGCAAATTGCCGATAACCTGATTATTCTCACGATTACCCGCGCCGTGATCACACTGGAACGCCGCGTTGGCGACCTCGGCCTGCGCCCGGCTCAGTTCCAGGGCCTGGAATGGGACGAAGTGGCCGATGCCCTCTTTACCGCCGTAGATTCCGCCCTCATTGCCCGCCGGGACCGCCTGGTGGGTGCCGAGGGGCAGATTGCCCGTGACTTAGCCCCCCAGCTCGAGCGGCTGGGAGATTCGGCCTCCTTGCCGAATTATCTGCTGGGCCTGTTGATCTTCACGGCTCAGGGTGCCCAGCAGGACTTTGACGCCCGCACCCACCGCCGCATCGTACGCCGCGTGGTGCGCCTGACCTATATCTTCCTTGCGGCCCATCTGCTCGGAAAACGCTCCACCGAGGACGTGTCTGAGTCGGTCTTCAATCATCTCAAAGGGGCTGAAGCTGCCATGCAGATTGTCTGGGGGCGTGCAGAGTGGAATCGCCTGCGCCAATCTGAAGCCACCCTGGGGCAGTTGGATCCAGCACTGCAAGATCTGCTGTCTGCTGCCCTCGGCACTGACCGCCTTGAAAAACTTGCCGCCACTCCCCTGGCAGAATTTGAGCCTGCCGATCGTGATGCTGCGGTCAATGTCCTCGGCGCCCGCCTGCAAAACGAAAGCTACCGCGAGCTGCTGCTGCGCGTCATCTCCAACAACTGGGTAGATTACCTCACCCGCATTGAAGCCCTGCGCGTCTCCATCACGATGGAATCCTACGCCCAGCGTGACCCCCTGGTGCAGTACAAAGGCCGCGCCTCCGAACTGTTCAGCGAACTGCTGGCCGAAATTCGCAGCGGTGTCGCAACCTCCATGTTCACCTACCGCCCCACCCGCGGCGCCGCCGCCGCAGTGGACCGCACTGGCGCCCCCGAACCGGCCGCCCTGCCGGCCTCTGCCCCGGCTGAGCAGCAGCCAGTTTCCGCCGAACGCGCCAAGAAGCGTAAGCGCCATTAGCCGCTGATTGATACTTTTGGAGCATGTTTGGGTGTAATTTGCCAGTCAATATTCGCGAATTGCACTCTTGACTCCTGCAGATTCGAGTATAATTATCTCTTGTCAGGGTTGTCTTTATAAGCGTTCCCGCTTATAATCACCTCAATCTTTTGTCATTGGAGAACTGTATTCATATGGACCAGAACAATGCTCAACTCGAGCAGGGGGAAACGCCCGAGACTAATCCGGTGGAAAACCACACCAACATGG
>JAGOFZ010000155.1 GCA_017996955.1 Longilinea sp. | reverse complement strand
CCCAGCTCTTCCTTATTCATGATGTAAGGGGTAAAGCGGTACACCTGCGTGCAGATGCCGGAATAGTGCCGGGCATCGGTCGCGCCCAGTACAAGGTACGGCGCCACCAGCGATCCGGGGAAAGTCTGCCGGATGGCTGTCGAAAGGCTGCGATAGATGGCTGTATCCACATCGGATGTCGGCGTGGGGTCCCAACTCGCCTCGGTGGCTTCCACCGTCACCCGCTCATCAGCAATGATGCGGCGCAGCCGCGCCAGGGCGCTTTCCACAGTCTCGCCGGGCAGCAGCCGCAGGTTGATCACGGCTTCAGCCTGCGCCGGCAGGATATTGTCTTTGATGCCACCCTTCACGATGGTGGGTGCAATGGTGGTGCGGATGATGGCGTTGAGGTTGGGCGCATCGGCAGTCATGCGCTGCACCAGTCCGCCCAGCAGCCACAGGTTGGCCATCACAAACTGGATGCCAAAGCTGGCGCCCGAGCCCAGCTCGCGGTAGAGCGTCTCAATGGCTTTGAAGCGTGCCGGGAACTGCGCCGCGTCTAAGCGGGCCAGCGCCCGCCCCAGCGCGCCAATCGCCGTCTGCCGTGCCGGCGTCGCCGAATGTCCTGCAATGCCGGTTGCCGTCAGGTGTACGCTCAGGTAGCCCTTTTCGGCTACCCCCACGGTTGCCACGGGCGCTTTCACACCTGGCGTCAGGCCTTCCACCAGACCGCCGCCTTCGTCCAGCACTGCGGCCAGTTGAATGCCTTCAGCTTCCAGCGCCGCGGCAATAGCGCCCGCGCCAATTTCCCCGCCTATTTCTTCATCAATGCCAAAGGCCAGGTAAATGGTCCGTTCAGGTTGATAGCCGGTCTTGATCAGGTTTTCAACCGCTTCCAGAATAGCCACCACCTGCCCCTTGTCATCCAGCGTGCCGCGGCCCCACAGGTAGCCCTCGGCAATCTCACCGGAGAAGGGCGGGTACTGCCACTGGTCGCGGGTTGTCGGGTCAATTGGCACCACATCCATATGCGCTGCCAGCAGCACCGGCAGCAGGTCGTGGCGGCTGCCCGTCCAGACGAAGACCAGCGCACCGCTGTCCATCACACGGCGCTGCAAATGACCATGCACGCCCGGATACAACCGTGAAAGCAGGGCGCGCAGCTCGGTCAATGCCACCGGGGCAGGCGGCTCGCCAGGCCCGCGGTCTTCAGTCTCCACGCGGATGACCTCGGAGAGATGTTCAGCTACCGGGCGCACCTCCACCGCCAGGCTGGCGGCAGGTTCGGGCGGCGGCGGGGTTTCCATGAATGTGGCTGTTCGAACGAGCATGAACGCCAGCAGGAAGAGCAGCAGTACAGCCAGGGGAACAATTATGTAGAGGATCATGGTTTTCTCAATTGTGAACTGCAAACAGGGGAAAGAAAAAGGTCGGATTTCAAGCCGCTATGCGGGCAGAATCCACAGTTCGGGCGATTCCAGGTCCAGCCCAAATTCCACCGACATCAGCTTGTCTTTGCGGGCGGCTTCCAGCCCCAGCACAATAAACTCAGCCAGCGGGCGCATGTCTTCAGGTCGCACGGTGACGGGTTCAAACGCTGCCGGGCTGCCTGGGTTGAGTGCCGGGGGCTGCAGCAGCAGGCGGGTGCCCAGTTCCAGCGCTTGCTCCAAAGGCAGCGTAAAAGCCGGGATGAAAAACCGCCGCGGCGCAGCCCACATTGCCGCCGCCTCGCGCACCGCGTCGGTGTTGGCATAGTAGGTCTTGCGCTCGCCCAGCCGCACCGTCGCGTTGGCAATCCAAAAAGGCCGCCCCGCCTGGTTGGCCGGGATGCCAGCCGCATAGTGAAATTCCAGCGGCTTCAACCCGGTTGTATCGTCCAGTCGCAGCCCCTGCCCACAGGTGGCGCAGACCCAGGCGGTTTCTTCCGGGCGGGCCGGCACCGGCGTCTGACATTGCGGGCACAACATGGGCAGTAATCGAACCGGCACAGTGCTCATGGTTAACGCTCCAACAGCCGGATGACATCGTTGATATTGACGCCATCCAAATTTTTGACGGCTGCCGAAACAATCGCCGGGGCGCCGCCGCCGGCCTTATAGCGCCGGTATTCATAGTGTTCGCCGTGCCGGAAGGTGCGCCAGGCGGCATACATCAATGCAATGCCGATGCCTGCCGAAATCACAATGCCCATTCCGGCGTCCTCGCTGCTGTTAATGATGAAGGCTGGCACATCCACAACCAGAACTGAGCCCAGCGCCATGCCCCCCACCAGCACCGCAGCCCGATACCAGGAATTGCCGGGCGCCTTGCCATACAGCGCCTCGCCAGAATAGCCATCTACCACCACCTGGAAGGAGCGCCCGCGGTACAGATAGCGCACCACCCACAGCGGATAGTAAACCAACCCCAGCCGCGGACGGATGACCCGCATAAACGCCTGGGAAATGTGAGACAGATTCACCTTGCCCCGGGCGCGCTGCTCAAAATCGGCCCAGGCAGCCTTGCGCATTTCTTCGGCTGAACCCAGCGGCTCAAACACCAGCCCGGTGCGGTGCAGATTTTCGGCATTGAAGGCTTCCAGCGGGCGGCCTTCCAGGCTGATTTGTGTGACGCCAAATTCACCCACATCACATGCGGCGGCGTTCCAGGCCATGCTTTCAGCCACGCGCTCCTCTTTGGGGACATTCGTATAGCTGTCGCCGCTCTTGACGCGCCGGTAACCAAACAGCCACGCGGCCACCTGCCCCCACACCGCCCAGAACGGCAGATGCACCAGCAGCACTTCGCTGATCTGCGCCTGGCTGGCGGCGCTGCGGGCAATCGCCAGATTGCTGCTTAAAAAGCGCTTGTAAGCGGCCTCAGCCTGTTCCCGCGTGACGCGCGTGGGCACCTGGTAGCGCCGCACCCCGCGCTCGCCGCTCACCACCGAGCGCAGCTCGCAGAACGGGCAGGTCACAATCGCCTCACCCTCGGGGATGGGCACCATGCCGCCGCAGCGCGGGCAGCTTAAACCTTGCAGGGCATCAGTCTCGCTCATACTTTATTTGCCACCCAGACCGCAAACGCAAAGAGAATTGGCGCCGCAATCAGGCCAATGATAAACGCCAGCCCGGTCATGCTGCTGTCGGTCAGTGCCAGCGCCGCCAGGCACAGGTACACCCCGGCGGTCAGCCCCGCCGCCAGCAGATAAGGTGCCTCAGGCTTGGATGGAAAGAGGTTCGCCAGCACTCGCCCGGTGGCAGCTTCAACCACGGCGGTGTAGGTCTGATTTTGAAAAACATACTTGAAGATATAAATCGGCACATGCACCAGTGCCGCGGTTTGAATAGCCGTATCGGCGCGGTTTTGCAGGGCCCAGTCTCGCGCCGCGGGCAGCGGCACGGTGGGCTCGCTGGACTGCGCCTCCAGCGCCGGGTCGTAGGGCTGCAGGTCGCCCGCCGGGAGCTGCAGATTTTTCAATTCGGTCACCGAGGTGGCCGCGCCGGGTTGCAGCAGCACCACCTCTTGCCCGCTGACCTGTCGGACCTGAAAATACCACAGCGGAAAATAAGTAAAACTCTGCCCCGTCACGCGGGATTTTTGGTCCAGATCTTTCACCGTCTGACTGCCGCTCATCCAGCGCGCCAGCGCCGCCGCCGCCTGCTCAGCAGACAGGGTGGGCGCCACCGACCAGTGAAAAACCACCTGGGTCTTATCCAGGTAAACCGTAGCGCTGCAGTACGGGCAGGTGACAAAGATCTGCCCCTCGTCCGGGTGCAGCTCGCCGCCGCACTGCGTACAATTCAGTTTACTGGCTGGAGAGGGTGTGGCCATAAAAAGATTATATCATGCTGTGGTATACTTGCCGCGATGAAGCTGATCATCCAGATCCCCTGCTATAACGAAGCCGAATCGCTGCCGCACACCCTCAGCCTTTTGCCGCGCCAGCTTGAGGGGATAGACGCAATCGAAATTCTGATTATTGATGATGGCTCTACCGATGGCACAGCCGATGTCGCCCGCGCGGCGGGGGTCAATCACATTGTACGCATCAATCATGCGGGGTTGGCGCGGGCTTTCAGCGCCGGGTTGGATGCCAGCCTGCGCCTGGGCGCCGATATCATCATCAACACCGATGCCGATAATCAATATGACGCCGAAGACATCCCCCGCCTGCTCGAGCCCATTCTGGCCGGCCGGGCGCAGATTGTGATTGGTGACCGGGGGGTAGCCACCTTCCCGGCTTTTTCGCCGCTCAAGCGCCGCCTGCAAACCTGGGGCAGTGCGGTGGTCTCCAGCGCTGCCGGGTTGACCGTGCCCGATGCCACCAGCGGCTTCCGGGCGCTCACGCGCCTGGCAGCCCAGCGCACCTTCATCGCCGGAGAATACTCCTACACCCTCGAAACGATCATCCAGGCGGGCAATCACCACCTGCTGGTCGAATCGGTGCCGGTGCGCGCCAACCGTACCGAGCGGCCCTCCCGCCTGATGCGCAGCATTGGCGAATACCTGGTCAATTCCACCGTGACCATTGTGCGCTCCTACACCATGTACCGCCCGCTGCGGGTCTTTGCCACCATCGGCGGCTGGCTGATTATCCTGGGCTTCATCCCGATCATCCGCTTCTTGTTCTTCTTCTTCCAGGA
>JAGOFZ010000011.1 GCA_017996955.1 Longilinea sp. | reverse complement strand
GCGGTGCTGCAAATGTTCAATCACGGCCTCAGCTCTGCTGCCATGTTCTTCCTGGTTGGTGTGATTTATGACCGTACCCACACCCGTCAGTTGGAAGACTTTGGCGGCCTCTGGACGGTCCTGCCGGTCTATGGCACCCTGCTGGTGCTGACCTCAATGGCTTCACTGGGCCTGCCCGGCCTGAACGGCTTTGTCTCCGAGTTCATGGTCGTCCGCGGCTCCTGGCCCCTGCTGATGCTGCCAACCGCCCTCAGCATGATTGGCCTGTTCTTCACCGGCGCCTACATCCTCAAGGCAATCAAATCTGTCCTGCATGGCCCACTTAATGCGCGCTGGGTGGGTGTCCTGCAAGAGATCACCGGGCGTGAGCTGGCTGTGATTACCCCGCTGGTAATTTTGATGGTGGCCCTGGGGCTGTGGCCCATGTGGCTGCTCCAACCCATCAATACATCAGTGGCCTATCTGCTCAACAATATTTTCTCCATTGTGAATCTTTGGTAGCGAGGTGAAGGCATGACATTTCCTTTCCTGAGTTTGTCCATCTTCATCCCGCTGCTCGCCGGCCTGATTATCCTGCTGCTCCCGGCTCGCTTCAAGAGCTGGGTGCGCGGTATCGCTCTCGGCGCCGCTGCCATTACGCTTTTACTCTCCATCATCATCTATGCCCGTTATGATACCGCCGCGGGCGGCTATCAGTTTATCGAGCATCTACCCTGGGTCCCGGCGCTGGGCATCTCTTACTACGTCGGCGTGGATGGCATCAGCGCTCCGCTGGTATTGCTGGCGGGCATCGTTGTTTTCTGCGGCGTACTGGTCTCCTGGAAGGTTGAGGAACGCATCAACGAGTTCTTTGCCTTCCTGCTCTTCCTCGGCACCAGTGTTCTGGGTGTCTTTGCCTCGCTGGACCTCTTTCAACTGTTCTTCTTCTTTGAACTGGCCGTCTTCCCCAAATACCTGATGATCATCATCTGGGGTTCACCCAAAACCCGCGAATACGGCGGCATGAAGCTGACCCTCTACCTTTTCCTGGGGTCTGTCATCGCCCTGGTGGGGGCGCTGGCCATTTACTTCGGCTCTGGCCTGCAAACCTTTGACATGCTGGCGCTGGAGAAAGCTGGTTTTGCTACCGAGTTCCAGCGGCTCTGGTTCCCGTTTGTCTTCCTGGGCTTTGGCATTCTGGGCGGCATCTTCCCCTTCCATTCCTGGGCGCCCGATGGTCACGTGGCCGCCCCCACCGCCATCTCCATGCTGCTGGCCGGCGTGGAAATGAAAGTGGGCGTCTTCTCGGCGCTGCGGGTCGGCATCATGCTCCTGCCCGATGGCGCTCAAATGTGGGCCCCGCTGATCCTGATCCTGGGGGCCATCAATGTGGTTTATGGCGCCTTCATTGCCCTCATCCAGACGGATTTCAAGTATGTCATCGGTTTTTCCTCCGTTTCACACATGGGGCTGGTCTTGATTGGCATGGCTACCCTTTCGCCGCAGGGCTTGCTGGGTGCTGGCATGCAAATGTTCTCCCACGGCGTAATGACGGCGCTCTTCTTTGCGGTTGTCGGCATGGTTTATGACCGGGCCCATACCCGGGAGATCAGCCAGCTTGGGGGTTTGTTCAAAAAGATGCCCTGGGTTGCCATGGGCTTTATCGTGGGCGGTTTGGTTTCAATGGGCATGCCGGGCTTCTCGGGTTTTGTCGCCGAATATCCCATCTTCATGGGCGCCTGGCGAACCGCCCCGCTGGTGGCGGTTGTAGCAGTCCTGGGTATCCTCATCACCGCAGCCTATATCTTGCTGGTTGTGCGGCGGGTCTTCTTTGGCTCCCTGCCCGAAGCCCTGACTGCCGTCAGCGATATCTCCTGGCGGGATAAGCTGGTCATTGGCCTGCTCTCGTTGACGATGATTGCCCTGGGCTGGTTCCCCGGTCTGATGACGCCGCTGCTGGTGCAGGGCGTGAACTACATCCTCGCTCTGGTAGGAGGTGCATAGTGGAAATCGCAACATATACCCCTGCCATGCTGCTGGCAATCTTACCTGAAATCGGCCTGGTCGTTCTGGCGGCGGTTCTGCTGATCCTGGACCTGGTCTGGGGAGATCGGCGCTGTGGGCGCCTGGGCTGGTTCACCGCGGGGGGCATGGTTGTCATTATGGCCCTCAGCCTGGCATTTTCCCGCCCCACCCCCGAAGCTCAACTGATCTTTGGCGGCATGCTCCGCCTGGATATGGCTGGCTTTGTCTTCCGCATGTTGTTCCTCGCCGGTGCTGCGCTGACGGCTCTTTTCTCACTTCAGGATGAAGACCTGTGCCTGAAAGGCGAGTTCTTTGTCTTGCTGACCGTCAGCACCCTGGGCCTCAGCCTGATGGCCTCCGCCGCCGACCTCATCATGCTCTACCTCGCCATGGAAACCGCCTCACTGCCGCTCTATGCCATGGCGGGCTTCCGATTGCACAATCCGCGCTCATCCGAGGCTGGTATCAAGTACCTGCTCTTTGGCGCTATGTCTTCGGCCCTGATGCTTTACGGCTTCAGTCTGCTCTACGGCCTGGGCGGCACGACCAACCTCTACGCCCTGGGTGCAACCCTGTCTGCCGGAGATGTCCCCTTCCTGACTACCGCAATTGCTGCGCTTTTGGCCCTGGCTGGCTTTGCCTTCAAAATCAGTGCGGTGCCGTTCCATTTCTGGGCACCCGATGTCTATCACGGCGCTCCGACCCAGGTAGCGGGTTTTCTTTCCACGGCTTCCAAGGCCGCCGGCTTTGTGATTTTACTGCGCGCCCTGGCAGTCATTTTCCCCGTTGTTAGCGGCTTCTGGCCAGTAGTGATCATCATCCTGTCCCTTGCCTCCATGACCATTGGCAACCTGCTGGCGCTGGCGCAAAAGAGCCTCAAGCGCCTGCTGGCCTATTCTTCCATCGCTCAGGCAGGATATATCCTGGTGGGCGTGGCTGCCAACAATGAAATTGGCGCTGCTGGAGCCATCTATTACCTGATCTCCTATCTCGTCACCAACCTCCTCGCCTTTGGTCTGGTGATGGTCGTTGAACATCACGCCGGTACGGACGACCTGTCTGTCTTTGCCGGCCTCGACCGGCGCTCGCGCGCCCTGGGCCTCTTGATGCTGACTGCCATGCTGTCGCTGGGCGGCATTCCCCCGTTCTCGGGGTTCTTTGGCAAGCTGTGGGTGTTCGGTGGCGCAGTCCAGGCCAACCTCTGGTGGCTGGCTCTGATTGGTCTGCTCAACTCTGTCATTGGCCTCTACTACTACCTGCGCGTTCTCAAAGTCGTGTATCTGGACCCCGCCTCTGGCGAGTTTTCTGTCTCTGTCATTCGGGGCTGGGCCATTGCGCTGGGAATCTGCGCTCTGGGCGTCATTCTGCTGGGCTTCATCTATGCCCCGGCGTACAACTGGGCTTTGCAAGCCGCCCAGACTCTCCTCACATATTGATTGACGCTACTTTTTCGCCTGTGATATAATTTTCTCACATGAGCTCAACCAGCCCAGATCCTCAGAAAAAACAACGTGCAATCAACACGACCATTGCCATTCTGGCAGGTCAGGTGGGATGTCTTACGTTGTTTGTTCTGGCCGGGGCCGTGCTGGGTGGCATGTGGTTGGATGCCCGCCTGGGCTCCAAACCCACCTTCACGGTGGGACTGCTGCTGGTCAGCATTCCGGTCTCGGTCATTCTCATGCTGGTTGTGGCCCGCAAGGCGATTGCCAAAATCAAAACCCAACCTGCAAATCCCCAATCCACTCGTGATGAGGAGGCTGCCGTTGACAAAAAAGCGTAAATTCTTTTCAGGGAAGCATCGCTGGTGGGTGCTGCTGTTCATTGTCCTGGGCATCGTGGCGTCTTTTATCCCACTGCTCAAGCCAATCCAGCCGCACCTGCAGGTGGCACCTGAGAAGCTGGTGGAAGAACCCCTCTTCACCCTGCCGGTGCTGGGCGACTTCTACCTCTTCAATACCCTGCCCACCCTGATCCTGACCCTGATCCTGATTGTCATTTTTGCCTACGCCATCAAGCGCTCGGCTCAAAAGATGGAAAAGGATCTGGTGCCGCGGGGTCTGGCGGGTGCGTTTGAAGCTCTGGTTGAAACCCTCTACAACATGACCGAAAACTCTGCCGGGTCCAAATTTGCCAGGCAGATTTTCCCCTGGTTTGCTGCATTTATGATTTACGTGCTGTTTGCCAACCTGCTCAAAATCATCCCTGGTTTTGAAACCATCGGCATCATGCACCACGCAGCCGAGGGTGGTCACGACATTCAGGGTCTGTTTGGCAACTGGTATACCCTGCTGTCTGGCGAAGCCCATGGCGAAGGCTATGTGCTCACCCCCTTCCTGCGCGGCATCTCGGTTGACCTGAACTTCACCCTCGGTCTGGCCCTCATCTCGGTTGTCATGACTCAGGTAATCGGCTTTCGGGCTCAGGGTTTGGGCTACTTGCTCAAATTCTTCAACGTCCGCACCCTGTTCTCCAAGCCCTTCTTCGGGGCCATGGACTTTCTGGTTGGCCTCCTCGAACTGATCTCTGAATTTTCCAAGATCATCTCGTTTGCCTTCCGGTTGTTCGGCAATATGTTTGCGGGCGTCGTGCTGGTGGCATTGATTGGGACCATGCTGCCAGTCTTCCTCCCCTCGTTCATTTACCTGTTTGAGTTCTTCATCGGACTCATCCAGGCGTTTGTGTTCGGCATGTTGACAATGGTCTTCATGTCCATGGTCACGCACAGTCACGGCGGCGAAGAACACGCCGAAGCGCATTAATCTCTCGGATACAAAACCACCACAGGAGTAACTCAAATGGAAGAAGCGATTATTACGGCAGGACGTTACATCGGCGCAGGGCTTTCGATGATTGGCGCCCTTGGCGGCGGTATCGGTATCGGCCTCAGCGTGCAGGGCGCGCTGGAAGGCATGGCCCGCAACCCCGACTCATACGGCAATCTGCTCACCAACATGATCCTGGGCATTGCCTTCTCAGAAGCAATCGCCATCTACTGTCTGGTGATTTCCTTCCTGCTGCTCTTCAAGATCGTCTAACCCTCGCCAAAGGAGTGCACCTTGGATAAACTGGGTATCAATCTTGGCTTTCTGGTGGTCCAGATACTGTCCTTCCTCACCATTTTTGTGGTGTTGAAGGCCTGGGCCTTCAAACCGATTATGAATATGCTGGAAAAACGCCGCGAGCGTGTGGCGCAGGGGCTGGAAGATGCCCGCATCGCCGCCGAAGCGCGCGCTAATGCTGAGCGTGAAGCCGCTGCCGTGGTTGCTGAAGCCCAAAGTAAAGCGGCCGAAGTCATGCGCGAAGCCTCCACGCGGGCCGAATCCGTCCAGCGTGAATACCGCGCCCAGGCCGAGGCCGATATTGCCAAAGCCCGCGAAGCCTCAATGGCTGAAGTGGAGCAGGAGCGCAACCGCATGTTGGGCGAACTGCGCGGTCAGGTCGTCACCCTGGCTATGGCTGCTGCCCAGCGTGTCATTCAAGATTCCATGGACGAGAAACGCCAGCATGCCTTGCTGGATGAATTCTTCTCTGGCGTCAAGAATGGCAAAGTTGTGGTCCTGGAAGGCGAATCGCTTACCGGTCAGGCGGCTGAAGTGGTCAGCGCGCTGCCCCTGAATGAAAAAGAACAGGCCACCGTCCTGCAGGAAATGAAATCCATGCTGGGCGGAACCCCTGCCGTCAACTTCCGCGTCGATCCAGCCATTCTCGGTGGCCTGGTGGTGCGCGTGGGTGACCGCGTGGTGGATGGCTCGTTTGCCGGTCAACTGGCGTCCCTGCGCCAGAATCTCCAATAATCCTGCGTGTGATTCTTTCAGGAGTCGAGGCTTTTGCCCGGGCGCCATGCCCCGGTAAAGGTCTCGACTCTTGCTTTATAATGTTCCCCTTTTGCTTTGACAGGTGTGCCCATGCCTCTGCTCTCTGAATTAATCCGTCATCTTCCCGTCCCGCCGCTCTCGCGCAGCGGCTCAACCGACCCGGAAATTACCGGCGTGGTGTTGGATTCGCGGGTGGCTGTCCCTGGCAGCCTGTTTGTGGCGCTTGTCGGCGGCAGTGTGGATGGTCACCGTTACATTCCATCGACCATTCAGCGCGGCGCGGCAGCCGCTGCGGGCACCCGCCCCGCGTCTGAGTTTGCCGACCTCGGCGTTCCTTATTTCCAGGTAGCCGATGACCGCCTCTCCCTGGCTTACCTGGCAGCGGCATTTTACGGCTTCCCGGCCCGGCAGCTTACCGTCATTGGCGTCACCGGTACCGATGGCAAGACTACCACCTCCAACCTGATCTACCAGATTATGCAGGCTGCGGGAATCCGCACCGGCATGATCACCACCATCAATGCCGTCATTGGCGATACCGCCCTGGATACCGGCTTTCACGTGACCACGCCCGAATCGCCTGATGTGCAGCGTTACCTGGCGCAAATGGTTGCTGCCGGTCTCACCCATGTCGTTCTGGAGACCACCTCGCACGGGTTGGCCCAGCACCGGGTGGCAGCCTGTGATTATGACATTGGCGTGGTCACCAACATTACCCACGAACACCTGGACTATCACGGCTCCCTCGAAGCCTACCGCGCCGCCAAAGCCCGTCTCTTCATCGGTCTCGCAGAAACAGCTCCCAAACCTCAGGGCAACCCCCGGTTGGCGATTCTAAACGCCGACGACGACGTCTATGACTATCTGCGCGACCTCACGCCCGTCCGGCAAATTGCGTATAGCCTTGGCGCGGGCGCGGCTGATCTTTACGCCGCCGATATTGCCTACGATGCCTCCGGCATTCACTTCACTGCGGTCGGTCCCGGCTTTCAGCAGCCCATTTTCAGCCCTTTGGTTGGGGCCTTCAATGTCTCCAACTGCCTGGCCGCCATTGCTGCCACGGTTTTGGGCCTGGGTGTTGCTCCATCTCAGGCGGCTGCCGGCATTGCCGCCCTGATGGGTGTGCCGGGCCGTATGGAGCGCCTTGACATGGGTCAGAACTTCACCGCCATAGTCGATTTTGCCCACACACCCAATGCCCTGCGCCGTGCCATCGAGGCCGTCCGCCCCATGACCTCGGGCCGGGTGCTGGCTGTCTTTGGATCTGCCGGACTGCGTGATCGTGAAAAGCGCCGCCTGATGGCTGAAGTCTCTGCCGAACTGGCTGACCTGACCTACCTGACCGCCGAAGACCCGCGCACCGAATCACTGGATGAGATCCTCGCCGAAATGGTGGGCGCCGCGTGCGCCCGCGGGGCGGTGGAGGGCTCAACCGTCTTCCGCATCCCAGACCGGGGCGAAGCCATCCGCCGGGCAGTGCAAACCGCCCAACCCGGCGATGTGGTCATCTGCTGTGGTAAAGGCCACGAGCAGTCCATGTGTTTTGGCGAAGTTGAATATCCCTGGGATGATCGAATTGCCCTGCGGGCTGCCCTTGCCCAACACCTGGGCCTGCCGGGCCCACAAATGCCGCGCCTGCCCACCACCCTGTCATAGCTGTTGATATCGCGTAACAAACCTCAAACGAACTGGTATTTTTACACATTTTAGGGTATCCTTTAAGTGCTGGGGCGCAAATCGCTGCCCCTTACCGTTTGATTTTATATTCTCCCCAGGAGGACGCCATGATAAAAGAAACCATCAAAGATGCTGAATCCCGCATGAAGGGCGCTCTGGATAACCTGGAGCTGGATTTTTCGGGTATCCGCACCGGCCGCGCCAGCCCTGCGCTGGTGGAACGCCTGCCGATAGATTATTACGGCGCTCCCACGCCGCTCATGCAGCTTGCCACCATCAGCGTTCCTGAGCCGCGCGCTTTGCTCATTCGCCCCTTTGATCCTTCTACATTGAAAACAATTGAACGCGCCATTCTCGCCTCGGATCTGGGCATCAATCCCAGCAATGATGGCAAATCCATCCGCCTCAACCTCCCGCCCCTCAGCGAAGAGCGCCGCCGCGACCTGGTGAAAATGGTCCACAACCGTATGGAAGAGGCCCGGGTTGCCATTCGTAATATTCGCCGGGATGTGATCAAAGACCTGAAAGAATATGAACACGAAAAGCTCATCTCGGAAGATGAACTTAAAAAAGCCGAAGAAGATCTCCAAAAGTTGACCGATCAGATGGTCCAACAGGTGGAATCGATTGGCGAACGCAAGAACAAGGAGGTCATGGAGGTTTAGCCTTCTCTTATGACCCCCAAAAAGCCTGCTGAAGCAGTGCCTGAACTGCAAAAAATCCCCCGGCACATTGCCATCATCATGGATGGCAATGGTCGTTGGGCTGCCGCCCGCGGCCTGCCGCGTCTGGCTGGGCATCGGGCCGGCACCGAAAACCTGCGCCGGGTGCTGCGCGCCTGCGTGGAATTTGGCGTTCCCTATCTGACGATCTACGCCTTTTCCACTGAAAACTGGGGCCGCCCTGAAGAAGAAGTTCAGGGCCTTATGAATATTCTGGGCGAAGTGATCGAGCGCGAGCTGAATGAACTGCACCAGCAGGGTGTTCGATTGCGTCACATTGGCCGCCTCGAGCAGCTTTCAGACAAGCTGTGCGCCAGTGTTGAACACGCCATGGAAATCACCCGCAATAACGATAAACTCACCCTTTGCATCGCCTGGAATTACGGCGGGCGAGATGAAATTGTCTGCGCGGTGCGCCGGATGATGGCTGAAGGCATCCAGGTGGATGATGTTAATGAAGAAACAATCAGCCGACACCTGTTCACCGCGGGCATCCCAGACCCCGATCTGATCATTCGCACCTCAGGCGAAATGCGCATCAGCAACTTCCTGATCTGGCAAGCTGCCTATGCCGAATGGTACGTGACCCCCGTCCTCTGGCCCGACTTTGATAAAGAAGAATTACGCAAGGCCCTGCTGTCGTATCAACAGCGTGACCGCCGCTACGGGCGGCTCTCATCTTCTGCGGAGTGCCTCCCGGAGAACGGCTCGGATGTTGCGTGAGCGTCTGATTGTTATCTTGATCTTATTGCCCATTGGCGTTGCCCTGGCAGCCTTGGGTGGCTGGTTTTTCACGATTTTCGTGGCGGTCATTTTAGGTGTTGCCGCCTGGGAATATGCCCGTCTGTTTATTGGCGGCGGCTATCAACCCTCTCGCACTCTGCTGATTGCTGGCGTGGCGCTTCTGGCGGTTGCCCGTTACCTCTGGGGCGAATCGGGCAGCATTCCCCTGCTGGTTGGTCTGACTCTTTTGGCAATGGGTTATCACACCATTGCTTACGCTCGCGGCCAGCAAACCTCAGCCTTTGATTTTGCCATTACCGCCGCTGGCATCCTGTATGTTGGCTGGCTGGGCAGCTATCTGGTCAGCCTGCGCAGCTTATCTGGCGGGTTGTACTGGGCCCTGCTGGTCATCGGTTCCATTGCGATTGGAGATGGCTTTGCCTATCTGGTTGGCCACCTCCTGGGGCGGCATAAAATGGCACCCAACCTCAGCCCCGGCAAAACCTGGGAGGGCTACATCGGCGGCATCCTTGGCGCCATTGCTGGCGGCGCCCTGCTGGGCTGGGTTTTCGGCCTGATGGTTCCCGAAATTTCCCCCCGCCTGGGTCTGCTATTTGGCCTCATTCTGGGCGTCATTGCCCCCCTTGGTGACTTTGGCGAGAGTATGCTCAAACGCCAGTTTGGCGTCAAAGATTCCGGACGCCTTTTGCCGGGCCATGGCGGCATTTTAGACCGCCTCGACTCCTGGTTTTGGGCTGCTCCCATTGGTTTTTATTTGATCCTTTGGCTGGTTTAGCCACCTGCCATACTTCCCTCGATTATTGCCATTATCCATATCACCCACCATCAGGAATTTGCAGGCGCTGACCTGCTTTCCAGAACATTTGTGACCAGGAGGAGTCAGGGATGAATGAGACCAAACCAACCCGTAATCTGGCGCTTGAATTGGCGCGCGTGACCGAGGCAGCCGCGCTGGCTGCCGGGCGGTACATGGGCCGCGGCGATAAAATCGCCGCAGACAAGGCGGCGGTAGATGCCATGCGGCTGGTGCTCAACACAGTGGATATGGATGGCGTCATTGTCATCGGCGAGGGCGAAAAAGACGAAGCCCCCATGCTCTATAACGGCGAACATCTGGGGCTTGGAGTGCCGCCCGAGGTTGATATCGCCGTTGACCCAATTGATGGCACCCGCCCATTGGCCTTCGGCCGCCACAATTCCATTTCGACGGTGGCGCTGGCGCCGCGCGGGGCTATGTTTAACCCCGGCCCCTTTGTCTATATGGAAAAAATCGCGGTTGGCCCCGAAGCCAAGGATGTGATTGATATTGAAGCCCCCGTATCCGTCAATCTACGCGCCATTGCCCGCTCCAAAGGCGCCGATGTCAACGACTTGACGGTAGTCATCCTGGACCGCCCGCGCCACGAATCATTGATCGCCGAAGTGCGGCGAATGGGCGCCCGCATTCGCCTGATCCCGGATGGCGATGTGGCCGGCGCCTTGATGGCTGCCATGCCCGAGACCGGCATTGATGTCTTGCTGGGCACCGGTGGCACTCCCGAAGGTGTGCTGGCTGCGGTGGCGCTGCGCTGCATGGGCGGCACCATCCAGGGCCGGCTGGCCCCGCGTTCTCAAGACGAACTGGAACGCGGCCTGGCCATGGGCTACGATGTCAAGAAAATCCTGACCATTGACGACCTGGTCAACTCTGAAGATGTCTTCTTCTCTGCCACAGGCATCACCAATGGCGATTTGCTGCGCGGCGTGGACTACTTTGGCGATGGCGCCAGCACCGACAGCCTGGTCATGCGCGGCCTGACCGGTACCGTGCGCCGCATCACCGCCACCCACCGCCTCGGCAAACTCTCTCGCATCAGCGAAATCCCCTACGAATAAACCAAAAGAACCGCCCGGAGAACTTCTCCGGGCGGCCTCTTGTGAATTGGGGTAATCTTACTTGATGATGTAGGTCAGGCTGGCATCCGCCGTCACCTGCATCTGTCCGGCAGACATTGGCACGCTGGCATCAGCCGACATGTAGCCGCCCTTGCCTTCGTACACCGGGATGGCGCCGCCTGAGTTGTAGACGCTGGCGGTTTGCAGTTCACCCAGCGTGACGCCTGCCGCAGCAGCCAGTTCCTCAGCCTTCATCCGGGCATCAGCAATGGCTGCGGTGCGGGCCTGGGCTTCAGCTTCGGTGCGGTTTTCAACATCGAAGGAAATACCATTAATCTGGTTGGCGCCTGCCCGAACAACGGCATCCAGAATCTGGCCCAGCTTGTCCAGTTCGCGCACTTTGACATAAACCGTATTGTCCACCGAGAAGAACTTGCGCACAACCTGACCCTCACTGTTGTATTCCTGATTGGGATACACATTAAAAGCCGTGGTCTGGATGTCCTTGGGGTCAATCCCAAACTCGCTCAGGGTATTCGCAATCGCCTGAGCCTGGCTGTTATTGCCGTTCAGGGCTTCGGTCACGGTGTCGCCATCTGAATGGACGCCAATGTTGATATAGGCAATATCCGGAACAACATACACAACGGAATGACCGCTGACGCTGATAGTGCGGAGTTGAGTCTGCCCACAGCAGTTGTTGGTATTGGTAGCGCCCAGGCCGCTGCAAGCTGTCAGGGTTGCCAGAACAGCCAGAGCAGATACCGCGATAAGCATAAATTTGGATTTCATTTTGTGCCTCCTTAGGCTTTGATAGTGAGATATTGGTGTTCATAAGACGCCAGCGGCTCTCAAAAGTTCCCGCCATGATAGGTCAATTTCACCCATTTGGCATAAAAATCCGCCCCATGATCTATGGGGCGGATTTCAGACTGACAGGAAAATCTACCGAATCACTTCAATCCGCACCAGGCCAACCGCCTGGGTCACATCCAGTTCAATCAACTTGCCATCGCTGTCTGGCGATTCAATCAATCCCTGGCTGCGCTCGTAATCAGACGGGGCAAACACCGGAGCCAGCCCACTGTGATTATGGATCCGCACATTGGCGCCTTCTGGCACCCGGATGATGATTTCACCTACGGCGCATTCCACCGTACCGGTAAAGCCATCATCATCAGGCAGGGTCAGCACAATCTGCCCAACGGCAATGCTGGCGGTCAGGCCTTCAATCTGCAAACCATCCAGGTTCAGGCGCTGCTCTCCTACAGCCAGTTCGGTGTTCAGCGTCACGGGCAGTGTGTCGGTGAGTTTGAGATCCCAGCCGGGTTGCGAAAGGTAATTCATATTCGGCCAGATGGTGGTGCGCCCTTCAGCGCTCAAGCTGTAGCGGGCCACGCTGCCGCTGGAATTCAGGTTTTCATTGGCGTTCAACCCCTGCAGAAGCGCCACCTTGCCGTCAATTAATTGACCGCTCGCCGCCGGGCCGCCAACAATCAACTGCCCCACCGGGGATTCAATTGATACATTGGCTTCCTGGGCGTTCGCTGGCAGCACCGCGCTGATAGACTGGGTTTGCCCGGCGTTTTGCGGAGTTTGCGTCATGCTCAACCACAAAATGCCGCCCATCACCAGGATCACCAGCAGCGCGCCCAGCACAGTGGCCCACGCCGGTCGCCCTTTGACGACCAGATCAACACCCCAGGCCACCAGGAAGACCGGCCACAGCCGCAGCAGCAGCCCAAAGGCATCCCACGGCAGCCAGCCCAGGTTCCCCAGAATCAGTGCCGTACCCAGCCCAATACCAACCGCCGCGCCAACAAAGTTTTCACGCTTGTAAATGTCATCCAGCCCGCCGATGATAAAAATCACTGGCCAGTAGGTGGCAATCAGGCTGCCAAAATTGGCATTCAGTACGCCCAGATTACTGAGCAGGAACAGTGCACCGATCAAGATCAACGCCAGTGGCCAGAAAATGCCGCGGCGCTCAACCTTGTGGTGCCGATTAACAGAAGTATCTTCGCTCATCGCTTGCTCCATTCAGGATTTTGCAGGTCGCAGGGCGCGCCAGGCCAAAAAGCCGCCGGCCAGAATCAGCCCCACGCCCCAGAGATAATTCATCCAGTCCATGGCTGAGAACAGTGCCAGTACACCGATGATTGCCAGAATGCCGGCCGGCCACCACGCCCACGTCTTGCGTGTGCCCATGGACGGCAGCAGGGCTACCAGTGCAAAAGTGATCGCCAGACCAAACAGGAAGATGCCCGCTTCGTCAACCTGCAGACCTTCCAGCCCGGTCACTGCAACCAGCGTGGTCATCACCCCTGCCGGGATGATTGCCCACCAGTTAGCCGTATTCAGCAGGTAAACCAGCCAGAACGCCAGAGCAATGCCGCCCAGAACGGCCATGCCGCTCCAACGCCCATCCCCCAGGTTGCCGAGGAGAATGGCGGCCCCAATGCCCACCAGCACGCATCCGGGGATTGCTGCCCACCAGGCGCTTCGATTGGTCATCAGGTGGAACAGAAAAGCCAGCCCACCCAGCATAAAAAATCCGCCAATCACCAGCCCGCCGATGTCCAGGATATTCAGGCTGCTCAGCAGGAATAATCCGCCTGCCAGTATCAAGCCCACACCGGCAAATAACCGCCAGGAATTTGTTTTCATCACATTATCCTTTCAAAAATTAGCGAATATCAAACGAACCCACGCCACCCTCGATGTCAATATCGACCCGGTTGGCGGCCATATCATAATTGGGCGAGATGTACACATCGTCCTGGCGGGGGAAGCGGGCAGTATCCACCGTCACCGATGATAAACCCGTCTCGGCCTTTATCCGCGCCGCCACACCCTCTGGCACACGTAATTTAACCGTAGCCGCTCCGGCTTCGACTTCCACATGCGTCTGTCCGGCGCGGTCTGGCAGGGTGATCTCCGTGGAGCTAGCCCCGGTTTCTAATTTGATCTCCTTGACCAGCAGGCCGGTCAGATCCACCCGGGTTTCACCCGCGCCCGTAGAAAGCTTGATGTAGAGCGGGATTTGCCGGTTGAGCCGCACATCCCAGTGCAGCCCCTCGCCGCCTAAGAACACCGGCCCGGCCACAAAGTTATCTCTAGCTGAGAGTTTGACGCTGGGAATGCTCTGGGTGGTGTCCACATGCGACTCCACCCCGCCCACAAACGTGCCGCCCACCAGTTCAATCGGGTTATCGCCGGCTGCGATCTGCAGCCGCCCGGCGCCATGCTCAAACTTGATCCGGGCTTCAGTAATGCCGCTGTCTAGTGGCAGGCTCAGGCTTTCAGTTTCCAGGCTGCCGGCCTGATTCTGTCGCAGTCGCGGGCGCAGCAGCACCCACAGGCCAACCAGAATCAGCAGTGACGGCCAAAAAATGGTCCAGAAATTGCCGGGCAGAAAACCCACATTCTGCAGCAGCAAAATGACGCCAATCAGCGCCAGTAAAATTCCCCAGAAAAGACGATTTGCACGCATGGTTCTATTCCTCCAAAAAATGAGACTAACTGATATACGCAGAATACCACATTTTGTCGCGTTTTAATCCACCCAAAGACCCCCGCCCGCTCCTATTTTCACTTGTCCGTCTTCCAGATCTGGGTGGTTATGCCCAATTCTTGAATCCATTCGCCATCCATCCCGCTTTTGTGGTAAATTAAAACCATGCGCACCGGCCTTGACCTGATTGAAATTGACCGTCTCGAGCAGTTGGATCCCAGCATCCGCCGCCGTTTTCTGGCGCGGGTTTTTACCCCCGCCGAACTGGCCCAGGCAGGTGATTCAAACCCCAGCCTGGCAGGGCGGTTTGCTGCCAAAGAGGCCGTTGCCAAGGCCCTTGGAACCGGCATTGGTGTTGTGCACTGGCAGGATATTGAGATTTTGACCCTCGCAAGCGGCGAGCCGCAGGTCCACCTGCACGGCGCTGCCCGCCTCCTTGCCAGCGACCTGAAGTTGACGGAGTGGTCCCTCAGCATTACCCACACCCGCAATCTGGCGGCTGCTTTTGTGGTTGCTCTGGCTGCTCCGGAGCCTGGCGCATGAAGATTCTCGCCGTCAGCGATATTGAACTGGGTTTCATCTATAACCCCCAGATCGCCCAGCGCTTCAAAGATGTTGATCTGGCGATTAGCTGCGGTGACCTGCCCTACTATTACCTTGAATTTATCATCAGCATGCTGGATATCCCCCTCTATCATGTGCGCGGCAATCACGCCAGCAAGGTCGAAAGCGGCACCTCTGGCGACCGTGCCGAACCCTGGGGCGCCATTGACCTCCACCGCCGGGCCGTGCGCGATGAAACGGGCTTGCTGTTGGCAGGCATTGAAGGTTCTTTGAGGTATAACGATGGGCCAAACCAATACACCCAGGGAGAGATGTGGCTGATGTGCTGCCTGTTGACCCCCCAATTATTCCTCAACCGAGTTCGCCATGGCCGCTATCTAGATGTTCTGGTCACCCATGCGCCGCCTTTCGGCATCCACGACCTGGATGATCGCCCGCATCAGGGCATAAAAGCCTTCAACTGGTTGAACCGCGTCTTCCAGCCCACAGTCCATCTGCATGGACATATCCACGTTTATCGCCAGCAAACGGTAACTGAAACCCAGGTCAACCAAACCTGGGTCATTAACACCTTCGGCTACCGCGAGTTCAAACTCCAACTGCCTGCTGCCAACCAGCGCGGGCGGGCCTTATATCACATTGAAGGGAAACGGGTAAAGTCATGACACCTACCGATCCTCCGGGTGTTTTTGGCCCGGGCCGTCTAGCAAAAGAAGACTTTGACGCCGCCCTGCGTAAAGGGTTCTGGCGGTCGGTTTTTTCCTGGCTGCGGCGGTCAGATAATCAGTTGCTGCCGTTTGATGAATTCCGCCGCCATTTGCCGATGATGGGCCAATCTGATATTGGCATGCGCCAAATTCCCATTGATCGCATTGTTGGCTCAGTAGGCCGCTACCGCGATTTTGACGGCGCTTTCTTGCCCCGCACTGAGCGCAGCCGCCCGCGCTGGGAATCCATTGACCGGGCGCACATTCAACAGGTGCCCTTGCCCCCAATTGAAGTGTATAAAATCGGCGAAATCTACTTCGTCAAAGATGGCAACCATCGCGTCTCAGTCGCTCGAGAGCGTGGTCAGGTCTATATTGATGCCAATGTGATTGAAATTGTGGTGCCCTTCCCGGTGGACGAGAAAACCGATATTAATGCCCTCATATTGCAATGGGAACTATCCCAATTCCTGGAAAAGACCGGGTTAAAATCCCTGCGCCCCAATGCCGATATCCGTCTTTCGATGCCGGGGCTGTACAACCGCCTGTTGGATCACATTCAGACCCATGGCTATTTTATGGCTCAGGATTACCAGCGTGAGATTGCCTGGGAAGAGGCCGTCACAAGCTGGTATGACGATGTATACTGGCCCCTCGTCAGTGTCATTCGCCAGCAAAATATCCTCTCCGACTTCCCTGGCCGCACTGAGGCCGATCTTTATCTCTGGATTATCGAGCATCTCTGGTACCTGCGGCAGGAATTTGAGGATATCAGCCTGGAAGACGCTGCCTTACATTTCACGGCCTCTTATGCGGCTCGCCCGGGAGCGCACCCATTGGAGAAGATTTTAGGCGGTGTCCACAGTCTGGCTGTGGATGATGGTGAAAAAACGCCGCCCACACCGGGCGGCGCTGAAGGGATTTGAACCCGCGACCTCGGCCTTGACAGGGCCGTCAGGCCGCTTCTTGAACCCCAATCCATAGATGGTTAGGTAAAATCATCCGATTGCTGCGCACCTCTACCCCGCGGGGCGGAGGTCCATTCTCAGGCAGCATACTGGGATGCACAAAACAGAGATTGGGCTGCTGTCCATATTTGGCTTTGTAATAGGTTGTGGCTGCCGAAATCTTGGCTGCCAGATCCAGCTTCGGGTCATTATCAAACCATAACATACCTACGTTCATCGGGTTACCTCCAGGTTGCTTGTCTTATGCCAGGGGAGCCTGAAATGCGAGCCAGCTCCCGCCAATTTGAACCGAAAACTTACCCACGCCGATCATCGCTCGCTGCGGTCCTTCATCCGATTGGGCCAGACGGCGCGCTGTACTGTGGGCTTCCACCCGTCCCAACAGTCGGGTGCGAAAACCAGTCATCAACCGGCCCAGCGAGAGCGATTCCTCCGGGCTGACGGTAGCTATCGTCCATACGCTCATGGCTGGGCCCTCTCGCAGCATCCAATCAAAATAGATCTGGGGATCATCGTCCCAGCGTTTCACCTGTTCCAGACCATCCAGCAGTAGAACCTGGGCCGCACCCAGTTCTCGCCCCCACCGCCGCTGCTCAGCGATAGCCGCCAGTTCTACAACCTGGTCACCAGCTGCCCGTTCCCAGGTGGGGTATACCCCCCCATATCCCCCCCATTCTTCGGGTTTAGGTGACAGAATGCTCACCTGAACATCATAACGAGAATTATTCCGTGCTAATGAGTTGGCGACCACTTTCAATAGATTAGTCTTCCCACAGCCATTTTCAGCAGTCACCAGCAGCGGTCCCGGCCGTGGGTCGTTCAAGTCAAACAAAACCGGGTATCCATCCTCTCCCTGTCCCAGCACAGCTGTTTGAACCGGCAAATACGGAAAATCCACCAGAATATCATCCAGTGTCAGAGTGGCAGGGGTTTTTTCTGGTGCCACAACCAGCGAATTAAGGGTTCGAGTCAGTTGCATGTTCTTTTGTCCTATAAGAGCAATAGAACCTGTGTTCTATCTGTTCTATTATAGCACATTAGAACAAAATTTCAATCATTTATGGCGAAAATAATCTTAAAGTTTTGGTTATTTTCTCACTGTCGCTCAATCCGAAAACAGCTCATCCGCATATCTTCGTTGCCTCCAATGATGTAGCCACCCATCGGATCAATCGCCAGCGAGAAAAGGTATTTTTCAACCTCGATCATCGCCAGTTCTTTTCGGCTTTTCAGATCCCATAATTTAACCTTCAAATCAGCACAGGTGACCGCGAACTTGAGGTCCTGGTTGACGGCTGCGGCAGTCATTCGCCCCAGGGTGGTCTCAAATGCGCCACCAACTTGCCCGGTTTTTGGATCGAAGAATCCCCCCGTCGTGTACAACATCTCCTGATCTGGTAAAACAGCCCAGTTCGTGTCTACCCGATAGCCAAACCCATACTGCTTCTTTTTCCCGTCCAGAAGGTCAACAATATCCACTTGATTGTATTTGAGCCCACTCACCTGCACAAACCAGTGACCAACCACTGCATGAGCTGCACCGGTACCATACCATTGACTTCGTTCTGTGCTGGCATCAAGATTCCATAAATACCAATCAAATGCATCATAATTAATGTACTGCGGATTGATCTTTGCCACTCCAGTTAATGCCCAGTTTAATCTCGGGTCCAGATACACCTTGTGATATCTGGAATCTGGCGGCTGGTATTGCAGCAGCTTTCGGATGAGCGCTCCAGAACGAAGGTCCCATTCAATGATACTGCCATCCCCCGCACCTGAAACCAACCGGGTGCCCTTTGCACCGGTGCTGATCGCCATCACCTGTCCGGCATGTCCCCCCTGCATCACGCCAAGACATCGCCCGGTGGTCAAATCCCAATGGCGCACAGTCTGGTCATTTGCGCCAGTTAATAAGCGCTTGCCATCCTCCAGGTAGGCCAGCACATTCACATTGCCCTGGTGCCCTTCCAACCGGGTACGGATTTCTCCTGTCGCCAGGTCTCGCACTGCCAGCGTCGCGCGGTCGCATCCATACGGTGTGATCACAATTCCACCCTGTGACGGTATGGATAATGGATCGGGTGTTCCCTGGGTCTTAAGTGTACAGAAAATCTGCTCCCCCGTGTCAATCCGCCATTTTCTCAGGCTTGTATCCCCTCCCCCCGATAACAAGAATGCCCCATCTGGCGAGACGGCCAATTGACTGATCGCACCTGTATCATGCCCTCCCAGCACCCGCTCCAATATCCCTGAAGGCCAGCGCCAGATGCAAATACTGCCATCATAATGCCCCGATATCAGACGGCTTCCATCCGGCGTGAATGCCAGTGCCGTGGATCTGCTGCTCCGCGCTGGCAGATCCGGCTCCTCCAACTGGTCAGTTTCCCAGTTCCAGCAATTAATCTTAAATCCCATTCCAACCAGAATCTGTTTCGGATTAGGACCTAGCACCAGCGGCACATACAGATCATTGATGGCTTCTCGCTGCCAGATGATCTCTCCCCGATCCAGGTCCCATCCCACCATCAAGCACCCATAGCGACAGAATCCATACCTGCCATCCGGCGAAATAACTGGCGCAGAGCGATAATAGGCATTACTCCCGGCCTTCCCGGCAGGTCTTGGCAGGGTCACACCGGGGCAGTGATTCTCAAAATCCCAAACCCGCATTTCGCCATCATTGACTAATGCCCGCCGTCCATTTGCCGCAACACTGACATACTCCCCCGATGGTCTCCTCCGCTGACACCAGGCCTGTACCTGGCTTGGATCTGCTGAGGGGATTCCCACCACGCCGCCGGTTTCTCCCACCACCACTGCACAGGCGCCATCCGGGGTTAGGTACATCCAATGAACCTTGTCATACCCAGCCCAGTTCCCTCTGTCCACGCGCTGCCCGGTTTCAAAATCCCAGATGATCAATTCGCGGTATTGATAGTTCAATGACAACGCAAACCGGCCGTCTGGGGTGATGGCCATACACAGAATGCCAAAACTTCTATGCCCAAGTCTGGGCTCCTGCTCAATCGGTTGGGCTGACTGCCAGGCCGGCACTAACCTGAAACTTTGGGCACCACGGTTTCGGCTGAAAATATTCATGGTTTTTCACCGTTTGAAATTAGAAGGGGGGGATCTCAAATCCAGAAGCAGATGCGCTTAGTATAGCATAAACGATTCCAGCCAAGCGCCACAACCCGGCACTTTCAATTTCTTGAAATGCCGGGTTGAACAGCCTGTCTCCTATTTTGGGGGGCTCTAAATCATGAAATCTTCCCCCCGCCAGACCCCGCCTTCTGGAGCATGCACCTGGGCCTGCGGCTGCGGTCCGCCGCCATTCCCATTCCAACCGCCGTGGGCTTCGCGGGCATCGCTCACATGAAAATGCAGCCGGTTCTCGATGGCCTCCAACCGCCGCATCAAAGCGCCAACCGAATCCCCCAGGGTATCGGGCAGGCGCCCATGCTCCAGGTCAGGCGCTTCACTGCGCGGGCGGCTGCGCACCACCACCTGCCCCGGCACACCCACAATCACCGAGTTTGCTGGCGCCGCTTTGACCACCACCGCGTTCGCGCCAATCCGGCTGTTGTCGCCAATGCGGATATTGCCAAGCACTTTAGCGCCGGCCCCAATCACCACGTTATCGCCAATTGTGGGATGCCGCTTGCCTTTCTCCAGGCTCACACCCCCCAGCGTCACGCCGTGATACAGCGTCACATTTTGCCCGATCTCGGTCGTCTCACCGATGACCACGCCCATGCCGTGGTCAATGAAGAACCCCGGCCCAATCTGCGCTCCCGGATGAATTTCAACCCCAGTGAAAAAGCGCATGATTTGCGAGACCATCCGCCCGGCCAGCTTGAAATTTCGCACCCACAACGCGTGGGCAATTCGGTGCCCCCAGACTGCATGCAGCCCGGCATAGTTCAACACCACTTCCAGCTTGCTGCGCGCGGCCGGGTCCCGTTCCATCACCGCCCGAATATCAGATTTGAGCATTTTGAATAGATTCATGTCGTCACTCTACCAGGTCGGCATACAAAGCCGTGGACAGATAGCGCTCCCCAAACGATGGGATGATCACAACGATCAGCTTGCCTGCATTTTCAGGCCGGTTTGCCAGTTGCACCGCGGCCCAGGTTGCAGCCCCGGAAGAGATCCCCACCAGCAGCCCCTCCTGCTGAGCCATGGCCCGCGCTGTCTTAAAGGCATCTTCACCCTGCACCGGGATGATTTCATCATAGATCCCGGTGTTCAAGATTTTTGGCACAAACCCGGCGCCGATTCCCTGCAGCGGGTGCGGGCCTTTGGCCCCGCCCGCCAGCACTGATGACGCAGCGGGTTCAACCGCCACCACCTGCAGGCCTGGTTTGCGCGCCTTCAGCACTTCCCCAATCCCTGTAATGGTTCCTCCCGTTCCGACTCCCGCCACCAGGATATCCACCTGCCCATCCGTATCCCGCCAGATTTCCTCGGCGGTGGTGCGGCGGTGAATTTCCGGGTTGGCCGGATTGTCAAACTGCCCCAGGATCAAATAGCGCGGGTCGCTCGCCGCCAGTTCCTGCGCTTTGCGAATCGCCCCGGCCATACCTTCGCTGCCGGGCGTCAGAATCAACTCGGCTCCATAGGCCCGCAGCAGCATCCGCCGCTCCCGGCTCATCGTTTCCGGCATCACCAGCGCGCAGCGATATCCCCGCGCCGCAGCCACAAACGCCAGCGCAATCCCGGTGTTGCCGCTCGTCGCCTCCAGTAGAATCGTCTCCGGCCCGATCAACCCCGCCTGCTCAGCCGCATCAACCATCGCCACCCCAATGCGGTCCTTCACACTGTGCGCCGGATTGAAATATTCCAGCTTTGCTGCCACGGTTGCCGGGCTGCCGGCTGTCAGCCGGCGCAGCCGCACCAGGGGAGTATTGCCAATCAGTTCCGTAATATCATTTGCTATTTTCATTTTCAATCTCCATCAAAAGACAATCTATTAATTAAAAAGGCCAGCAGAATCAAAAGCAGCGAACTGCTTTCCAGCATCCACATATTGGAGTGCGGGGTCGCTGTCCGCTGCCTGATCTGCTGACCTTTGGCAAGCTTTGTCAGGCTGGGACTATGGCGCGCCCCGCCTCTGACACATGCAAGTATTGGATCTAATTATGACTAATTTTGTCATCATGCCCATCATTATAGCGCACAAAATTCGCTTGTCAAGGCAGTTTGTCCAGGGTTTTATATACCCTTTGATAGACCCATCCTATAAAAACAAACCAGTTCACGTTCTGATGACATTAATAACCAGGCCGGGTTTGCTCACCTCAAAATCGCCAGGCTTCAGGCCAGGCATAGGCAAGCGCCAGCAGGGCTCCAATTGCCCCGGCATAATAATAAAACCACGGCTTCTTGAACCGGAACAGCAAAAATCCACAGATCACCACGACTGCAAGCATGATGGTCACCGATAAAAACGGTAGTTCGGACAAAAAGAAACCAGTTGTTATAATTGAAGCCGCCAACGGGCCGGTCAGGAAAATCGCTTTAAGTAAATCCGGCAGCTTTGTGCGTAGCAAAATCAGATATAACCCAACCAGCGCAATGGTGCACCCCATGCGCAGTGAGCCGGCAGGAAAACCTTGTGGGTTACTTGAGAAAAATATAGACTCTAGCAGCAGGTAAATACCCAGATACAGTGCCAGGGTGAGCGCAATCATGATTGCACCGCCAACAGGTATCACCAGCAGAGGCAGCCAAAGCGTACGCCATCTGCTTTTTTTAATCAAAATGTCCAACCCTTTAAGTTGGTTTGCAGATTATATGCCGTCAAATCCAATCCCAGCGGCGTAATCGAGACATACCCGTTTGCCAGCGCCCCAATATCGGTGCCCTCATCCGGCACGCCGGTCGGGGCGTCGCCGCCGATCCAGTAATACGGCCGCCCGCGCGGGTCTTCCCGCCGCACCAGCGC
>JAGOFZ010000154.1:2908-4643 GCA_017996955.1 Longilinea sp. | reverse complement strand
CTAACCGAATCCTCGCCCGCCGGGCAGGATTATTTGGCCCAGGTTGCGGTTGCCTGGGAAAAATCAACCGTTGAAGTGGAGCCCCTGGGTCTTCGCCGGGTGGTTGTGCGTACCGGCATTGTTTTAGATGCTCACGAAGGCGCACTACCACGGCTTGTCCTGCCATTTCGCCTTATGGCAGGCGGCCCGCTGGGCAGTGGGCGCCAGTACCTCCCCTGGATTCACCTTACAGACGAGGTCAATGCAATTCAATTCCTCCTGGAAAATCCGTCAGCGAATGGCCCTTACAACCTCGCTGCCCCCCAGCCGCTGTCTCAGTCTGATTTTGGCCGGGTGCTGGGGCGCGTCTTGCGGCGACCCTACTGGCTGCCTGCTCCCGCCTTTGCCCTGCGCCTTGCCCTCGGTGAGATGAGCACCCTCGTCCTTGATGGTCAGCGTGCTGTTCCATCGCGCCTGCTCGAACTCGGCTACCGCTTTGCCTATCCCGATCTCGAACCCGCCCTCAACCAGATCCTGAAAACCTGAAAATCCCCGTTCCCCAAAACAGCAATCCTGATGATATAATCGCCGTTCAGGAGGCTGTTATGAACATTGAAGAACAAGTCGCATACTTAATGCAGGGCACCGAATATGGTGACGAATCCCTGCGCCGCACGATGGAGCAGGAGCTGCGTGAGCGTTTGATTGAAGCTCAGAAAGAAGGCCGCCCATTGCGCGTTTATTGCGGCTATGATCCTCGCAAAGCCGACCTCCATCTGGGCCACACCGTCACCATGCGCAAGCTCCGCCAGTTCCAGGAACTGGGCCACGAAGTGACCTTTGTGATTGGCACCTACACCTCTTTGATCGGGGATCCTTCCGACAAAGATGTTTTGCGCCCGCGCCTCGTTCAGGAAGAGGTGGAAGAAAATGCCCGCACCTACGCTGAGCAGGCTTTCCGTATCCTGGATCGTGAGCGCACCATCATTCGTTACAACGCCGAATGGCTGGCCGGCATGACCTTCGAACAGCTCATTCATTTGGCATCCAATTTCACCATTCAGCAGTTCCTCACCCGCGAGGCCTTCCGCAACCGCTGGGATCGCAACGACCCCATCTACCTGCATGAGTTCTTCTACTCCATTATGCAGGCTTATGATGCGTACACCCTCAAGGCCGATGTGCAGGTGGGCGGCACCGATCAGATGTTCAACATCGTCACTGCCTCACGCAAGCTGATGACGTATCTCGGCGCCAAGCCCAACATCGGCATCATTCTGGCGATTTTGCCCGGCACCGATGGCGTGGTGAAGATGAGTAAATCCCTCGGCAACCACATCCCCATCAATACGGATGCTGCCGATATGTACGGCAAAATGATGAGCATCCCCGATATGGCCATGCCATCCTTTGCCCGCCTGGTCACCCGCTGGACCCCCGAACAAATCAAAGCCTGGGAGACCGGTGTGCAATCTGGCAGCCTGCACCCCCGCGATGCTAAAATGCAGCTTGCTCAGGAAGTGACCGCGTCATTCTACGGCGAAGCCGAAGCTGAGCAGGCTCAGCAGGTCTTTGTGCGTATGTTCCAGCAGCGTGAAGTCCCCACCGAAATGGATACTTTTGCTCTACAGCCCGGCCAATCCGTCGTTGATGTGATTGTCGCTGCCGGTTTGGCCGCCAGCAAGAGCGAAGCCCGCCGCCTGGTACAGCAGAAAGGCGTCCGCCTGGACGGTGCAGTCCTGGAAGATCCGCTGGC
>JAGOFZ010000154.1:0-2808 GCA_017996955.1 Longilinea sp. | reverse complement strand
CGGTTTTAATCGCACTTCTGCCAGAATAATCAACAAGACCAGGACAAAGATTGGCAGGCTGATTGCATATCGGGCCACATCTGGCATATCGGGAATGAGCTGGTAGGGTGGCCCCTGTGTGATAAGTAAGTATAGGCTGTAGGGCTGCAATAATACCAGAGCCAGCAAGCTGGCAACGATCGCACTGATCACCAATACCAGCAGATCATTGAATAAAACCGCAAACAGAATCACAACCATTCCCCAGATCATCCCAATCCCCATAATCACTTTTGTGGCCCGGTCTTCCTTAGAACGTTCATAACTGGCATGATAATGTTTCCTGCGAGCATGTATCCTTCCCATCATCCAGACAATAGGTCCCACGCCGACCACCATCAGCAAGACCGTTTCAATTAGGTCTGGGTTCAATGAGGTTTGCCGTATCAGCCATTGTGCCAGCAAGTAGGCCCCCGGCATCGTGATGGCGCCCAGCAGTACCATCCCAGGGTACACATCTCGATTGACTTGCCCTAATCTTTCATACATTTTCAACGCGGCTTTGGGGCTGAGATATTCTGCGTCCAGTGCCTCTCGGTATCCTCTACTCAGCAAATGGGCCTCGGGTTGTTGCCATTCATCCAGCCTCAAGAGAAATAGCAGTAAAACCACCCCGCCGAAAATCCCCATGGATTCGCCCGGTAAAGCACCGGTCAGCACATTCAACCCATATAACAGTACCGATGCCAGGAGAAAACCGGATACTCCCGCTTCCTTTTCAAGCAAGATGCCAATAATCGAAATCAGATATAAGCCAAAAACGAGGATTGTGGCAATATACGCCCAGTCTGGCGCAATTGCATTCCCATCCACTGGCTGTTTTGTCAATGCAATGACCGCTGTCACAATCCCCGCTAATGCCACAGCAATCCAGAGCCACAGAAACGCCGGCAGCAGGCAACCGCTGGTTACAGCCTGCGCCAGATCCGGTAAACCGCGTTTGTTGGACACCTCATTTGCCCTCCATCACTGCCTGCAAGAGACTTTGTCCAATTTCTACCGCGCGCGTTGCATTGTTCTCTTCTAATAGTACCACAACCGTCAATGGCACCCCTTGCCAGGTGGGTGTTGTGCCTGCCAGATACCAGGTCACCTCTTGCGATGTTCCCCGCACCACCGCCACCGTTTCCCAGGCCGGCATCTCGCTGATTTTCAACTTCGTCACCGCTGCCGAGACCCCGCTGGTGGGCAGCGCCTGTTCTGCCGCAACCACTGGCAGCGCCACCCACCCTTGATGCGGCGTCAAAACCGACATGGCCAACCGCGGTCCTGGGCGCTTCCCGTCGTTTGTCAGGGCGGCTGCCGCCAGTGCCATTTGCAAAGGCGTCACTTTCATACCGTCCTGAGCCGTGATGATTTCAGCCGCTGACGCATTCACCTCAGGAGGCTGTGGCCCGGCCATCACCAGGTCAAAATCGGGGGCCTGCAGCAAACCCAGACGCTCATACAGCACCCGCATTGCCTCCAGGTCAGCGTTTTCAAATAAAGCAATTCCGGCAGCCGGGCAGCCGCTGGCAATGGCTTCGCCCCAGCTTGCATCCAGGCCCACCATCTGTGCGCAGGCATAGCGCTGACCTGCCGCATAATAATCTGTCGGCGGGGTATCTGATAATATGGGGTTTTGCCCCAGTCGTGCCGCCAGGAAGAACGGCCCCAGCGCCGCTCCTGGCGGGTATAACCCCTGTGTCACCCGGTTTACCAGCGGGGCGCGCTTATCATCCGACCAGGTTTCTTCCATCTCATCCAGTTGATTGGCGTCAAATGTCGGCGTTGTCGCGAGCGCCAGCACTTCCCCGGTTTCAGCATTCATGAGCACCAGTCCGCCAGTCAGTCCTTCCATCAAGGCGTCTGCCTCGCGTTGGATGCTCACATCCAGACTCAGTCGCACATCCAGACCTTGCGGCGGGTGATTGTAGAGCAGTTGCGTCAGCCAGATATCCGATGCCGGGTTGCCACGCAGCCCGCGCAGATAATCATCCTGGCTGGCCTCCAATCCGCTTTGGCCGAAACTGGGATGCGTGTAGCCTAGTGTGGCGCTCAGGTCCGGATAAAGCACATTCCGTTGAAAATTGCCGCGCTCCCCCTCACTCATTGCCAGCGTATTATTATTACGATCCAGTAATGCGCCGCGCTCCACATAACGGTCAGCAATCGAGCGCCGGAAGTTATCATTCCGAATAAACAACGCATCTGCCTGGAACACATTCCACCAGATAACACCGCCCGCCACCACCGCCAGTGCCGCCAGCATTGCTCCGGCGGCCAGCAGGTAGGGCCGCGGTGCATGGATCGGCAGGGGGGCCCCCTCGTTTTCTCCGCTGATTCGGACCAACAGTAGCAGCATGATAAAAGCCGTCAACAAAGACGACCCACCGTAAGACACAAACGGCAGCGTAATCCCGGTTAGCGGTGCCAGGCTCAAATTTCCAGCCAGAATCAGCACGCTTTGAACGCAGAAATAAACGCTGATCCCCGCCGCCAGCAGCCTGGCATAAGTGCTGCCAGCTTGCAGCGCAACTCGCAGCCCACGCGTGAGCATCAACCCAATCAAGAGCAGCAGGCCAATGGCTCCCAGCCAGCCAGTCTCTTCAACAATGGCCGCAAACACAAAATCCGAAATCGCCACCGGCACCAACCCTGGGCTGCCCAGCCCGGGCCCGGTTCCCATTGCGCCCCCGGCCGCAATCGCCATCAAGGACTGAATAATCTGGTAAGAAGTTCCTGCCGGGTCGCCCCACGGATTTAACCAGGTATTGACCCGTGCTTGAA
>JAGOFZ010000010.1 GCA_017996955.1 Longilinea sp. | reverse complement strand
GGGCGGGTGCGCGTCCATCTCCAGGCGCGGGCCGAAACCATTCTCTTCTCCGTGATTGACACAGGCATTGGCATTGCCCCGCTGGACTTGCCGCGCCTGTTTGAAAAATTCTATCGCAGCGGCCGCCGAGAAGCCTATCAACAGCACGGCACCGGCCTGGGCCTGGCGATTGTCAAGTCCATTGCTGACCGCCACGGTGGGCGAGTATGGGTGGAAAGCCAGTTGGGCAAGGGCAGCGCCTTCTTCTTTGAAATACCCCGCGAGCAGCCTGCTGCTAAAAAACCCAAGCAAAATCCAAAAATCGAAAATTAGTGCTGGTATTTCGGAAAAAGTCGTGTTATAATACTCGTTTGCATGTACGCTATTAGAATGCCCTGAAATTCGTTCCAGCGCTGGGAAAATCTTCTCGAGCGCTCGCTTTGTTTTTATACGACTGAACCGCATTGAGGAGGCTGAAAAGTGGAAACCAAGAGCTTAGTCGCACTGCGCATCAACCTGGCCTCGCCAGAAACGATTCGATCCTGGTCTTATGGCGAAGTCCTCAAGCCCGAGACGATCAACTACCGGCGGCTGCGACCCGAGAAAGACGGGTTGTTCTGTGAGGCCATTTTTGGCCCCACCCGTGATTACCAGTGCTATTGTGGCAAATATAAAAACCCTCGATACAAGGGTATTGTCTGCGATAAATGCGGTGTTGAAGTTACGCGCTCTGCCGTGCGCCGCGAACGCATGGGGCACATTGATCTTGCTACCCCTGTGGCGCATATCTGGTACACCCGGCGTGTGCCCTCCTATCTCGGCCTCCTGCTCGACATCTCCCGCCGTAACCTGGACCGCGTGCTTTACTTCGCCCAGTACATTGTGACTTATGTGGACGAGGATGCCCGCCAGAAGGCTTTGCGCCGCCTTGAAGATGAAATCAGTGTTTCTGAGCGCGAGCAGGCCACCCAGGTCAATGCCCGCATTCTGGAAGTCAAACAGTCGCGCGATCGGAAAATCGCCGAACTGCAGCAGCGCAAAACCGAAATGGAAGAACGCCGCGACGAGCAGATTGCCGCCCGTCTCGAACCCGTCATCCAGGAAGGTCAATCGCTGGAGCGCACACTGACCGATAAACAGGGGCAGACCCTGCGCTCGGCGCTTGTATTTTCCGCTGCCAGCCAGGAAATTGTTGGTGTTGGCGAAACCATTACCGCCCAGCACATGACCAAGGTTCAACAGATTGTTAAAGAACGCCTGAACCAGTTGGAATCTGAATTCCGTGATGAGTTCGCCCGCGAGCTTGAACAAATCAAAATGGGCATCATGGAAGTCCGCGCCCAGGCTGACGAAGAAATGGAAACCCTCCGCAACCAGTTGGAGGATCAGTCCTCGGTTTCTCAAAATCAAAACTCCCATTTCCGCGATGAGCTTCAAGAGCTGCGCCCCTTTACCTTCCTGAGCGAAAGCCGCTATCGCGAGCTGAAATCTCGCTGGGGCCAGGTTTTCCGTGCAGATATGGGTGCCGAAGCCTTCTATGATATCCTGCACCGCCTCGATCTGGATAAACTTTCCGAAGAACTCTGGCACGAAGCCCGCACTTCCAAAAGCAAGCAGAAGCGCAAAAAGGCTACCACCCGCCTGAAGGTTGTTGAATCCTTCCGCCGCTCTGGCAACAGCCCCGAGTGGATGATTATGACGGTCTTACCGGTCATCCCTCCCGATTTGCGCCCCATGGTTCAATTGGATGGTGGCCGTTTTGCCACCTCGGACCTCAACGATCTCTACCGCCGCGTCATCAATCGTAATAACCGCCTCAAGCGCTTATTGGAACTTGGCGCTCCGGATGTCATTGTCCGCAACGAAAAACGCATGCTCCAGGAAGCCGTGGACTCCCTGGTTGATAACTCTCAGCGCGGCAAAGCCCTTTCGCGCCGCGGCCGCCGCGAGCTCAAATCCCTCAGCGACATGCTCAAGGGTAAGAAAGGCCGCTTCCGCCGCAACCTGTTGGGCAAACGTGTGGACTATTCTGGCCGTTCTGTAATTGTGGTCGGTCCGACGCTCAAACTGTATCAATGCGGTTTGCCCAAGGCTATGGCCCTGGAACTTTACCGCCCGTTTGTCATTTCCCGTCTGGTCTCGCACAACTACGCCGCCAACGTCAAAGGCGCCCGGCGCTTTATTGAACGCAATCGTCCCGAAGTTTGGGAAGTTCTGGAAGAAGTGATCCATGAACGCCCTGTGTTGCTCAATCGTGCCCCAACCCTGCACCGTCTGGGCATCCAGGCTTTTGAACCGGTGCTTATCGAGGGGAGTGCCATCCAATTGCATCCGTTAGTAACGACGGCCTTCAACGCCGACTTTGACGGCGACCAGATGGCTGTGCATGTCCCGCTTTCCGAGAAAGCTGTATGGGAAGCCCGAAACCTCATGTTGGCCTCCCGCAACCTGCTCAAACCTGCCGATGGTGAACCGATCATTAGCCCCTCCAAAGACATGGTGCTGGGTGTCTACTACCTGACCATGCGCAACGATCTGCCTCATTCTGGTGATGGCCGCGTCTTCGCCGATATTGATGAGGTCGAAATGGCCTATCAATTGAGCCAGGTGGACATTCACGCCAATATCCGCGTGATGATGGAAACCAACCTGGACGACAATGGCGATCGTTTGCCCTCTCCGATTCGGAAATTAATCGAGACGACGGTTGGCCGAGTTCTCTTCAATCGCATCCTGCCGCCCGAAATCCGCTTTGTCAACGATGTGCTCGACAAGGGCGGTGTGAAAGATTTGATTGCCGAAGTTTATGAGTATTGTGGCGAGGAAGTCACCACCGAGGTCGCCGACAACGTCAAGGCCATTGGCTTTGAATACGCCATGCGCTCGGGCTCCACGCTTTCAGTCTCCGATATCACTATTCCTGCTGAAAAAGACGAAATCCTGACCCAGGCTCAGCGCGATGTGGAAAACGTAGAACGCTCCTTCCGCCGTGGTCTGCTCACCGAGCAGGAACGTGACGAACGCGAAATTGAAATCTGGCAGCAGACCACCAAGGATGTTGCCTCCGCTGTTCGCCGCAACATGGATCCCAATGGCAACCTCGCGACCATGGCGAACTCTGGTGCGACCAAGGGCGGTTTCGGTCCCATCTCCCAGCTTGCTGGTATGCGCGGTTTGATGGCTGACCCGGCGGGCCGCATCATTCGTCTGCCTATCCAGTCAAACTTCCGCCAGGGCCTCACTGCTTTGGAATACTTCATCTCTACCCACGGCGCGCGCAAGGGTCTGGCTGATACTGCGCTCCGCACAGCCGATGCCGGTTACCTCACCCGCCGCCTGGTCGATATTGCCCAGGATATGATTGTTAATGAAGAAGACTGCGGCACACACGACGGCCTCTGGATTCGCAAGAGCGACGATATCGCCGGACAGTCCATGTCTGTGCGCCTCTTTGGTCGCCTGACGGCCGCCCGCATTGTTGATCCCTTGACGGGCGAAGTTCTTGCCGAGCGCGATGAAATGCTGGGTCACGATTTGATCCGCCGCATTCGTCAGGCAGGCATTGACGAAGTCAAGGTTCGTTCGCCACTGACCTGTGAACTGGTGCATGGTCTCTGCGCCAAATGCTATGGCATGGACTTGGGCCGCGGCCGCATGGTTGAACTTGGATCTGCTGTGGGTATCGTTGCCGCCGAGTCCATTGGTGAACCCGGCACACAGCTTACGCTGCGCACGTTCCACACAGGTGGTGTGGCTGCCGGCAGTGATATTACAACCGGTCTGCCCCGCGTGGAAGAGCTGTTTGAAGCTCGCCGCGCCCCGAAGGGTGAAGCTGTTATCACCAGCATTGCTGGCGTGGTTGCGGTCATTGTCAATGAGCGCTACAGCGACCAGCGCATGGTTCGCGTGGATCACAGCGAAATGGTCAGCGATGAGTACGATATCCCCGAAGGCTGGGAAATTCGTGTCAAGGATGAAGATGCTATCTCTGTGGGCGACGAACTTGCCACCCAGGGCGAGGCTGTGGTCAAAGCTCAGCATACAGGCCGCGTTCGCCTCGAAGATCGTAAAGTGATCGTGTCTTATGAACAGCGCGAAACTGAAGAATACGAAATTCCGACAACTTCCCGTCTGCTGATCAAAGATGGTGAACATGTTGAGGCTGGTCAGGCGTTGACCGAGGGCTCGCTCAATCCGCACACTGTACTGCGGATCAAAGGCCGCGAGGCTTGTCAGATGTACCTGATGACCGAAATCCAAAAGGTTTATCGCTCTCAGGGTCAGAACATCCACGACAAGCACTTTGAAGTTATCCTGCGCAAGATGGTTGGTCGTGTTCAGGTCATCCGCCCCGGCGACTCGGGCTACCTGCCCAGCGACCTTGTCGATCGCCTTGAGATCCGCCGCGTCAACGAGCAGCTCATTGCCGAAGGCAAGCAGCCTGCCCGTTATGCAGAGATCCTGCTGGGTGTCACCAAGGCCTCCCTGAGCACCGATTCCTTCCTCTCTGCGGCCTCCTTCCAGCACACCATCAAGGTTCTGGCGGGTGCTGCCATTGCCTCAACTGAGGATCCGCTCTTTGGCCTCAAAGAGAATGTCATTATCGGCAAGCTCATCCCGGCGGGCACAGGCTTTGTCTACGGACGATTCCGCACCCAGGCTGCCGAAGAGGGACCCCAAGCGGACGCTGAACTCCCTGAAGAAGCATAACATATAACAAAATGCAAATTGGGGCGCGGTCGAACCATTTTAGGATGGTGCGCCGCGCCCCATTGTTTTAATGACCTGATACAATAGAGGGGATAATTTCTCCAAGGAGTGCGATATGGAAGTTGGTCTGGTTCGCAAGATAGATATCGATCACGAGATGCAGCAGTCTTACCTCGATTACGCCATGAGCGTCATCGTCTCACGTGCACTCCCAGATGCCCGAGATGGCCTCAAACCGGTCCAGCGGCGCATCTTATATGCAATGTATGATATGGGCCTGCGTCCCGATTCGGCTTACAAAAAATCTGCTCGTATCGTTGGCGAAGTACTGGGTAAATATCACCCCCATGGCGATGTAGCTGTCTATGAAGCCATGGCTCGCTTGGCGCAGCCCTTCTCCATGCGCTACCCTTTGGTTGATGGCCAGGGCAACTTTGGCAGCGTGGATGGCGACCCGCCAGCGGCCATGCGTTACACCGAAGCCCGTCTAACAGCCTACGCCATTGATCTTCTGGCGCAATTAGACCGTAATACGGTTGACTTTACCCGCAACTTTGACGATACCCTTAGCGAGCCGGCGGTACTACCAGCCGCCATTCCTAATCTTTTGGTCAATGGCGCCAGCGGCATTGCCGTAGGAATGGCTACCAATATCCCACCCCATAACCTGGGTGAAGTCGTTGATGCCCTGATCTTTATGCTGCGCCAGTGGGAGCAGATGGAAGACATTTCCGTGGCTGATCTGGTGAAATTTATCCAGGGTCCTGATCTGCCCACAGGTGGTATTATTCTTCAAGATCATGATCGCAATGATTTATTAAGCGCCTATGGCAGTGGGCGTGGGCGGGTTATTTTGCGTGGGCGTGTTCATCTGGAAGAAATGAGCCGTGGCCGTGATCGTATCATCATTACTGAATTACCCTATCAGGTCAATAAATCTGCTCTGATTGAGCGCATTGCCGAGCTTGCTCGCGAAGGCGACCTCGAAGGCATCGCTGATTTGCGCGACGAATCAGATCGGCAGGGGATGAGAGTTGTCATCGAACTCAAGGCTGGCGCAGATGAGCAGAAAATCCTGCGTGAACTCTACCGCCGCACCCCCCTGGAAACCACCCTGAGTCTCACACTGCTGGCACTGGTAGATGGAGAGCCGCGCCTGCTGACTCTTAAGCAAGCCTTGCGCGTCTATATCGAGCACCGCCTGGAAGTTGTTCGCCGGCGCAGTGAATACGATCTTGCCAAAGCCAAACAGCGCGCTCATATCCTGGAGGGTTTGCGTATAGCCATTAACAACCTGGATGAAATTATTACCCTCATCCGCAACGCCCCAGATGTTGAGACCGCCCATGCCCGCCTGGTGAAAAAATTCAAGCTTAGCGATGTTCAGGCTCAGGCGATTCTGGATTTAATGCTCCGCCGCCTGGCCGCTCTGGAGCGTAAGAAAATTGAGCAGGAATACAAAGACCTCCAGGCATTAATCAAAGAATTGGAAAGCCTGCTCAAGTCACCTAAGAAGATGCGCGGGGCGGTGGAGACAGAATTGATGGCCATGCGCCAGGCCTATGGCGATCGCCGTCGAACGCAGATCGTTTCCCTGGCAGATGGTGAGGTCGCTGCCGATAAACTGACGACCACCGATCTCACCCCCGCAGAGGTTGTATGGGTGGGTGTCACCGAAGATGGCGTAATTGCCCGCACCTCCGGAGATGAACTCCCACGCATTAGCGGCCGTCAGGCTGCGCGCTGGTTACTGCGAACCAGCACCCACCACACTCTTTATCTGGTAGCCCAGACCGGCCGCGCGGCCGCAGTAGCTGTACATGCTTTGCCTGAAGCCGAGAAATTCGCCGATGGGGTCAAGCTCAACAAAGTATCACCTTTTGATGCCGATGATGCGCTGGCAGCTATTTTCTCAATTCCCGAACGTCTTGAACCCGGCCAGGAGCGGTATGTTGTTACGGTTACCCGACTGGGCATGATTAAGAAGAGCCTGGTCAGCGATCTCTCTGGCCCATCAGCGCAGGGTTTTGTTTTGAGCCGCGTCAATGCTGGCGACGAACTGGGCTGGGCCTTTGTGACCGATGGCAGTTCTGAAATTCTGCTGGTCACCGCACTCGGAATGCTGATCCGCTTCTCTGAGCAAGAAGTCCGTCCAATGGGGCTGGTCGCAGCGGGTGTCAACGGTATTAAACTGGAGACCAAGGATCGCGTGGCTGCCGCAGAACGCCTGTCTGGTGAAGGTGAAATCCTGTTTGTCTCATCTGAAGGCTTGGGGTGGCGAATTGAGAAAGATGGCGTTCCGCTCCAAGGGCGCTATGGCCAGGGCGTCTTGGCCTGCAAGCTGACCGGCTCCAACCGTCTGGTAGGCGCAATTTTTGGCAAACGTACGCAAACTGCCTTGGTTCACTTCCAGCAGGCCGCTGCCAGGCTTACCCGGCTGGATGAAGTCCCCCTGGGCAAGCGTTTGATGAAGGGCCAGGACCTGGCTCCAATAAAAGCGGGTGATGCCGTACTTAATTTGACCGCGATCTCTGATGGCCTGGCTCTGTGGGAATCTGAAATCAAACCAACCCGCAAACCTCGCCGCACGGCTGAAAAAGGTTCGGCCCCGGCAGAAAAAAACGCCCCTGCAAAGAAGAATCCCCCGGCCTCCCCGGCTTCTAAGAAATCCACATCGACCGCCAAACCCAAAACAACTTCAAAGGCCAAACCGGCGGCCAGTTCCAAACCAACCGCAACGCCAAAAACCCCTGTAGCCAAACCTACCGCTAAACCGGCAGCCAAACCCAAGCCTGTGTCAAAAGCAGATACAACGACCTCAAAGCCGGCTTCAAAAAAGCAGAAACCCGCCTCTGCTGCTGGCGACGCGAAGAAACTCAAACCCGCACCGACTTCACGGCGTAAGCCATGAGACTGTAGGGGTCAGGCTTCCGGCTGAAGCGTGCCGACCAGGCCAATTTCGGGCGCTATTTTTCGCATAGCCAGAATAACGTTGTCGACGTGGCTCCATAAATCCACACCAAACTCAGCCGCGCCTTTTTCCATCTCTTCGCGATTGGCGCCAGCAGCAAAAGCACGATCCTTCCACTTCTTTTTCACAGAAGAGGCGGTCAGGTCATAAAGCGAGCGGGAAGGGCGCACCAGCGCAACGGCGGTGATCAGTCCTGTAACTTCATCGCAGGCGTAGAGCGCTTTTTGCATCAGGGTTGTGCGGGGGAGCCCCGTATGGTCTGCGTGACTCAGAATTGCTTGAATGATGTCTTCTGGAACATCACGCGCCCGCAGAATCGGCTCGCCATCCAGCGGATGTTGCTCCGCCGTGGGGTGGATCTCCCAGTCAAAATCGTGCAGCAGACCAGCTAAACCCCACAATTCTGCATCCTGTCCCATCTGTTCGGCATAGAAACGCATAGCAGCCTCCACAGACCGCATGTGGTTGATTAACCCTTCGTTTTTCACATATTCTTTTACCAAAATTAAGGCTTCATCTCGATTCATTGTTGTTACCTCATTTCATGTCAATCAAGGATTGCTGTCTGGAAAAATGGGTTCATAGTCGCCCAGTACCGGCAATGGGCGCGTCACCCAGGCTTCCCATAATGCCACCAGCGTAGCTGGAAGTTCTCGGATCTGCCAGATGAGATAGGACCTGCCATGATAGACCCGTCGGTCTGCCGCCACCCCAACTGATTCAAGCCCTAGATTGTTGCACAGGATTAATGCCCTTGGCAGGTGGTATCCTTGCGTCACCAGCACTGCTGAATCCAATCCGAAGATGGCATGCGCCCGGTAGCAGGTGTCGTAGGTTCGGCGTCCAGCATAATCCAGTACAATGTCTTCCGCTGGCACACCTAGCGAAATGGCATAGTCCTGCATTGCGCCTGGCTCGTTGTAGTTAACAAAGCGATTATCCCCGCTCATCAGCAGCTTTTCCACCTTGCCCTCAAAATAAAGGTCCGCCGCAGTGGCAACCCGGTCTCGCAGCACTGGTGATGGTGTCCCATCCCGTTGCAATCCGGCACCAAAAACAATCGCCGCTTGATATACGGGCACATCAACAGATGTGTACAACCTGGGCTTGGCGTACATGAGCGCAATGATTCGCGGCAGCCCCAAAATAATCATGCCAGCCAGGATCAAGTAGAGCACCAGTTTAAAAGTCACTTTAATCCCCGTTCGTAGCAATCTACGCCAGTTAATGCGCTTACGCGGTGGGCGAATCCCAGTCTGAGGCACAGAACGTAATTTACCACGTTTCAATCGTCAACGTCCCAGTGCGTTTTCTAGATCATACGAAAGCGCACTTACATTTTCTCGCAGCGAATCGTAGATAGAGTCATCAACAACTCGCAGATCTTGAATATCATAACCATCATTGGCGCCTGCCAGGATAGCCTTGCCCGTATCCGTTTTGACCAGATCAGTCAGCGTCAAATTGATCGCCTGTCGGAATTGCTCGGGCAGGCTTTGTGCATAAGCCAGCCCCAGGCTCGGAATACTCGCATCCGTTCGCCAGATGATAACCACCCGGTTCAACGCATCCGGCAGATCATCCAGCACCCCGGAAGCCGTGCGCGGATCGCCAGAAATGGCAAATGTGGCAGCAAAATCACAAATCCCCTTGATGTATAAAGCACGCACCGCCGCCGTGTGCGTTTGCACATAGGTCCCATCCAGCGTTGGTACCTCGGTGTCTGCCAGCAAACTGGCTGGCACAACGTATCCCGAAATGGATTTTGGCTCAATCCAGCAGGGTCGCCGCCCGCCAAATTGTGCCAGGGCAGTTGCCGCATCGGCTGTATTCTGTTGGCTGACCGCGTCGTAGTAAACTGTAAAACCACTTTCGATGTTTGCCAGATACTGCACACCATAGTAATACAATCCAAAATGATTGGAAAGCAGTCCTATCTCGGCAATTCCTTCCTCACTCGCATAGAGGTATGTGAGTGGCTGCATCCACGCCAGATGCACCTCACCGTCTTGCATGGCCTCGAGCAGTTCCTCCCAGTTGGCATATACCCGGCTCGATACAGTGAACCCTGTATTGACCGTGATTGCCTGAGCCAGCTCAACCTGCTCTGGAGGATAATTGCCGGAACCGGTTGTTGGCTCAACAAAACCCATCACTACCGGGTTTTCAACACTTCCCAATGGTGCCGGTGTGGCGGTGGGCGTAGGCGAAACCTGGGCGGTTGCCGTGGGTCTATCATTGGTCGGCTGCTTTGTGCAAGCTACCAGCGCCATGAGTATCCCGAGGGCAGCTATGGCATAATACAATGAGTTTGCCTTGCAATTTTTCATATTGTGAATTATAACCATTTAAACGCATCCATTTACTGATTCAGGAGGTTTGAAAATGAGCGGTTCTCAGGGTAAATCTGGTTTTATCGGCGCAATCCTGGTTTTGGTCTTAATCTTGGGCGCCCTTTTTCTGGGGCTCACCTGGTTTATTCGCTCTGCAACCGATCAGGCGCTTTCACCCTTGAATGAGGCCAATGATCAGTTGAAGACCCAGGTATCAAATCTCCTCAACCCGACCCCCACAATTCTGCCCGACCCCGTGACCATCATCACCGAAGTTCGCTCTCTGGCTCGCCTCGAAACAATTGAATACACGGTTGAAAAAGTGATTACTGCAGAGATTGGGCAGGGAGAGTTAGCTTTCCTGTTCGGTGATAAGCTCCTTTTTGTGGCCCATGGCAGCGTCATCGCTGGCATCGATCTGGAGAAGCTGAAGGCCGAGGATATTTGGCTTGAAGGCGAAACTCTGTATGTGAAACTGCCGCCAGCTGAAATTTTTGTCGCCACTTTGGACAATGAAAAATCCTACGTTTACGACCGTGAGACGGGCCTTTTTACCCATGGCGCTACCGATTTGGAAACCCAGGCCCGTCAGGTCGCCGAAGCTGAAATCTACAAAGCCGCCATTGAAGATGGCATTTTAGAGCAGGCTCAGCAAAACGCCGAAAACTACATGACGCGCTTACTGCGCAGTCTGGGATATAACACAGTTATCTTTGTTGCCCCGACACCCACGCCCGCGCCCTGATTAAATTCGGGCATTCCAGCTATCGTTGCCATATTGGGTGCGCGTCAGTTCGTCGGCGCGCACCCTTTCGTTTGTAGTCAATTCAGAGGGTACAAAATCAATAGCCAATGCTTCTCGAAACCCTTCAATAAAAGCGCTGGCTGCCTGTTCCCAGCCAATCACTCGCCCCAGTCCAGTCTCTACTGTCGTAGCGTGTTCAAGCAGCCGCTCGCCAGCCTGGAGCCTGGCTGCCTCATCAACGAACATCAACCCCTGGGTAATGCGTTTCAGGTCGCCGTGCAGCGGCAGGGAGCCATGCTGCAATACACCCTCGCGCCGCCGCGCCTGTGCCGAGCCAATCAATTTCTTCCCGGAAATCGTAATCTCATAGTTGGATGGGGTTTCAAAGCAAACTGGCCCACCAACGTTGCTTTGTGGATATTCGCGGTCGGCGTTGGGCTGCAAACCCAGTTTCTGCAGTGCCAACAGCAGCGCCCGTGAAAGCCGTCGGTAGCTTTCCAGCACGCTCCCTGCCACACGGGGTTCTGATACTGGCGCAATCACAGCATAGGTCAATTCATCTGTGTGCAAAATCGCCCTTCCACCGGTTGGGCGCCGAACCAAACCCCAACCGCGCGCCTTCAGCGCCTCCCGATCAACATCCGCAATCGGTTGTGCATAGCCCAGCGAAAGGCAGGGGGGAGCCCAGCCATATAGCCTCAAAGTCGGCAGCGAATCACCCCGGCTGACAGATTCGAGGATCGCTTCATCAACCGCCATATTCCAGGCGCCATCACTTGGTTGTGTCTGCACCAGTCGCCATTGATCATTCATATCGCCAGATTATACCTGAAAAGCAATGTGCTATAATGTTCATACAACCAATTTGTATTACTTTCACTAAATTTAATGCTTGACAATCTTGTCTGATGGATTACAATAGTACCATGCAATCTATGCAATCTGTTGAAGAGCCTGCCCTAAGAGAACAGGTGTTTTCCAGAAAGGAGGTGCTTTCGAGGGATACAAAAAACACCTCTGAATTCTCCACCTTCCCCTTGTTAAAAGGGTTCCCAAATGGGACCTTTTGTAAGATTCTATTCACATCCTTTTGAGGAGGAAAACATGTCGAAGAAGTTGTTCCCCGTGATCAGCATCCTGCTGATCGTCGCCTTCGCCCTGGCGGCTTGCACGCCCAAGCCCACCGAGGTGAAGAATGTGACCATCACCATCTGGCATCAGTGGGATGGCAAGTATCTGGAAGCCATTCAACAGGCTTTCGCTGATTACACTGCCGCTCACCCCAATGTCACCATTGACCTCTCCAAACCCGAAGATGTCGCCAATGCCCTGAATGTGGCCATCCCCGCGGGCGAAGGCCCCGACATCATCGGCTGGGCCAATGACAAAATTGGTGAACAGGCCCTCAAGGGCAACATCGTTGCCCTGAATGATTATGGCATCACCCAGGACTTCCTGACCAGCACCTACGAGCCCGCGGGCGTCAATGGTGTGGTTTGGTCGGGCAAGATCTGGGCCCTCCCTGAATCCCAGGAAGGCATTGCTCTGATCTACAATAAAGCCATCGTGACCGATGAATATCTGCCCACCGATCCCATGAATTTCGATGACCTGTACGCCAAGGCCGAGAAATTCCAGGAAGATACCGGCAACGTGTTGGTCTGCAACCAGGCCTTCGGTGGCAGCGATGCCTACCACATGTCCCCCATCTTCTTTGGTTTCGGCGTCCCCAGCTACATCGATGAAACTGGTAAAGCCAACCTGAACACCCCCGAAGCCGTTGCCGCCGCCGAGTGGCTCCTGAAATTCAAGGATGTCTCCCTGGCCGAAAACAGCTACGATATCTGCTTCGCCGCCCTCAAGGAAGGCAAAGTTGGTATGTGGTGGACTGGCCCGTGGGCCGTCGCTGGCATCGAAGAATCTGGTATCGACTACGGCATTCTGCCCTTCGGTCGCCCGTTTGTTGGCATCAAGACCCTCATGATGACCAAAAACGCTGTTGATCGTGGCAATCAGGATGTTGTCATCGACATCATGAAATACTTCACCGGTGCTGAGGTTCAGAAGAAACTCTCCCTCATCAACAAGACCATCCCCGCCGCTACCGAAGCCCTCTTGGACCCCGAAGTCCAGGCTCTGCCCGCGGTTGCTGGTTTTGGCGCCGCCCTGAATTTGGGCGTCCCCATGTCCCCCTCGCCGTACTCCTCGGCTCAGTGGGATCCCGTCGGCAAGGCTACCCAGGCGATCTGGCAGGGTGCTGCTACCCCCGCCGATGCCATGGCTGCTGCGCAGACTGCGGCTGAAGAAGCCGTCGCCCAGATGAAGTAATTTTGGGCTGTCGCGGGGAGAGTCGCAAGGCTCTCCCCGCTTTTTCGTAAAAATCCCTGGGAGGAGCGTGAAATATGTCTGTCTGGTCCGGTCGGCGACGCGCACTTACTGTATTGCTCTTTCTACTGCCCACAATCATCGCAGTTCTGATTTTCAATATTTATCCCACCATTCTCAACATCTATACATCCTTCACTACCCGGAATAAGTACAAGCCAAATCCAGATTGCTCGGTTGCTCTTTCAGGAGTGTTAGACCCACTTTGTTGGCCAGTGTTCCGAGACACAGCTCCTGTCGGATTGGGCGAACCATATCGGATCGCAGACCCGCCCTTCAAGAACTATACCGATCTATTGGGCAAATTATTTGCCCCGCCGGCGTTAATATCCCTGGGCAAAATGCTGGTTTGTCTGGTGCCCCTCATCATTGCAAACGCGGTCAACAAGCGTTTTGCCAAGGAGGTCACACCGCCATTGGCGTCCGGCTGGGTCTGGCTGATGGCCATTATCTCAGTCGTCATCCTTGGCTTTGTTTTGAACTTTTTTGCAGCCCTGGCAACGTTGATGGAAACTGGCGACTTCCTGGTGGTCGTTCTCCGGACGGTCATGTTTGTTGCCATTCGCGTCCCCCTGACCTTCCTGGTTGGCCTCGTTCTGGCTCTCATTCTTAACAGCCAGCATTTGCCCGGACGCACATTCTTTCGTGTGGTGCTCTTTATCCCCTGGGGCGCTTCGGCTGTTGCTATTTTGATTGCTTTGGTCTGGCAGTTCTTCTTCCGCGATCAGGGCGTCATAAACCAGCTATTGCTGGCCGTGTTTAATTACAAAGGCCCAGTCTGGTTGAACAGCCCGGTCTGGGCAACCGTTGTCATTGTGCTGGCAGATATCTGGTTCAGCTATCCCTTCTTCATGGTCTCCATTTTGGGCGCTCTGCAATCCGTCCCCAATGAACTTTATGAAGCTGCCGATGTGGATGGCGCCAGCCCCTGGCAGCAATTGATGGGTATCACTCTGCCGCTTATTCGCCCGGCCATCGTTCCTGCTCTGGTGCTCACCTCAATTACCGCTTTCCAGATGTTCGGTACCGCTTTCGCCATCACCGGTGGCGGCCCGCAGTTGGGCGCTGATAAACCTGGCGCTACAGAGTACGTAATGGTCTATGCCTACCGGCAGATTTATCAGGTCTCTAACTATGGTCGAGCTACGGCATTTGCTGTATTGATTTTCATTATGCTGTTTTTGGCTACGCTCTACAGCCTGCGTATTACCAAGATTACGAAAGGAGCGCGCTAATGTCCCGCAAACCATCTGTCTGGATGCGTATCCTGCAATACGCAGTTCTGATTGGCTTCGCCATCTTTGCCTTCTACCCCGTCTGGTTTGCCATTCTGGCTTCGGGGCGCTTGGGTGACCGTTTGTACACCCTCAACCTTGCTGGCATGTTCTTCCCCACCGAATGGACATTTGAAAACTACCGGGTCATGCTGTTTGAGCGCCCCTTCCTGACGTGGTTGACCAACAGCCTCAAAGTTGCAGTGGCTGCCACAATCTTCTCGCTGATTATTTCAACCTCGGCCGCCTTTGCGCTCTCCCGCTTCCGCTTCCGCGGTCGTGAAGCCTTCCTCATCCTGCTGCTGGCCCTGTCCACTTTCCCGGGCCTGCTTTCGCTGGTGGCCATTGCCCAACTACTCACGGCCGTGGGCCTGTATGGCAAACACCTGGGTTTGATTCTCGCATACACAACCGGCACACTGGTATTTTGTACCTGGAACCTGAAAGGCTACTTTGATACCATCCCGATTGACCTGGAAGAGGCAGCCATGCTGGACGGCTGCGGCCCGGTTGAGGCTTTCACGCTAATCGCCCTGCCCCTGGCCCGGCCGGCTCTGGCTGTGACCGCCATTCTCGCCTTCATGGGCTCCTGGGGTGACTTTGTCTTCGCTGGCGTCCTCGTACCTGCTCCCGACTCTCTAAAGCTGGCGGTGCCTGCCTTGTACTCTTTGGCCAACAGTATCAGCGTACCCTGGGGCTACTTCGCCGCAGGCGCTGTGATCGTAGTGCTGCCGACCTTGATGGTTTATCTGGCATTGCAGCGCTACTTTGAATCGGGCCTTACAGTCGGTGGTGTGAAAGGTTAATGAGCGATTTTATCTTTGGTACCCTGGCAACCGATGCTTTACGGCGCCAGCATGTAGATAAATTACGCTCAGGGATTACGCATCTTCAGCAGCGTTCCCCCCGCCATCCGCTTCCCGGACAGACAATTCAATTACACCTAACCTCAGGCCCGCTCCTCCCAGGGAGTCGGGCCTGGGCCTATTGGACGACTGATGGCAGCGACCCCATCGGCGTTCAGGGCGTGGCCTTTAATGGTCATGCGCTTGAAATGCAGCTTTCTCAGGAAGAATGGGATACGGTCTTATGGGGCTACATCCGCCATTTTACCGTTGAATTACCCGGTCAGCGTGATGATACCCTGGTGCGCTACCGCCTGAGCTGCTACTCGCCGGCGCAAGGTGAAATCTTTGCGGATAACGGCGCCTATTATGCCTTCTATGTCGAAACAGCCGGGCCGCCAGCCTGGACGCAATCAGCCGTCATTTATCAGGTTTTCCCTGATCGCTTTTCACCTGGCAGCCATCAATCCTGGCAGCGCCCTGCCTCATTAGGCGGATTTTTTGGCGGCACCCTGAGTGCGATTCTGGATAAACTGGACTACATCTCTGAACTAGGCTGCAATACCATCTGGCTGAACCCAATTTTTCCCAGTCCCTCACATCACGGTTACGATGCCACCGATCTTTTCACTGTTGAACCGCGCCTGGGTACATTACAAGACTTTACCGCCTTGCTTGCTGCCGCTCACCAATCCGGAATCCGCATCTTGCTGGATTTTGTTCCCAATCACTGGTCGCATCTGCATCCAACGTTTCAAAATGCAATCGCCGATGCCAACAGCCCATATCATAACTGGTACACTTTCCGTCATTGGCCGGATGAATATGAAACCTTTTTTGGCGTAAAATCCCTGCCCCAGATCAACCTGCGCAATCCGGCCGCCCGCCAACACCTGCTGGAAGCCGCAAAATACTGGCTGGACCTGGGGGTAGATGGTTATCGCCTGGACTATGCTATTGGCCCTGCTCCCGACTTCTGGGCTGATTTTCGGCGTGTGACCCGCGCCGCCAACCCCCAGTCTTGGACCTTTGGCGAGGTCGTCGACCCACCCGATGTCCAAATCGCTTTTGAAGGCCAACTGGATGGTTGTTTAGATTTTGTCTTGCTGGAAGGGCTTCGCAGAGCCCTCGCTTACGGAAGTTGGGACGGTGTCGAATTTGGCCGCTTCCTGGAACGCCATACAGCCTTCTTCCCAGCGGATTTCTCTCGCCCCTCCTTCCTGGATAACCATGATATGAATCGCTTCTTATGGGCGGCCCAGGGCGACAAACGCCGCCTGCGTCTGGCTGCACTTTGCCAGTTCACCTTGCCGGGGCAGCCCGTCATCTACTACGGCACCGAGGTCGGCCTCTCCCAGCAGCGTGATGTTCGCCAGGGCGAGCGTGGCGTTCCCGAAGAATCCCGCCTGCCAATGTTGTGGGGCCAGGAGCAAGACCTGGCCTTGCTGGAATTCTACCGTTCTCTGATTGCGCTTCGGCAAAACCAATTGCCGCTGCAAATTGGCAGTCTACAAATCATCCAATCTCAACCGGGTTTACTGGTATATGCCCGGCAGCATGATAATGACCGCATTGGTGTTGCTCTAAATTTAACCGCCGAATCCATGCAGGTGAATTTGCAGCTTCCTGTCAGAAAAACGCTCCTGACATCCGAGTATGGTGTTACCGTTACTGCCTCAGATCATCATCCTCGGGTCATTTTTCCCCCGCTGGCTGGCGTTATCTGGCAGATCTAGCTGTTACAACTGATTTAGACAAGGATTTTCATATGCATAAAAAACTGGTTGCCTTTTTAGCGCTGGTCGTTCTATTATCGAGTCTGTTGAGCTCCTGCGTTTCCCCCCAGTCGCAAACTCCTGCGTCAAATGTTGTCGCGCTCAAACAAACTGCAATGCCAGACAACTGGTGGAATGACGCCGTATTTTACGAGATCTTTGTCCGCAGCTTCTACGACAGCAATGGTGATGGCATTGGTGATTTTAATGGCCTGACGGAGAAATTGGACTATCTTAATGATGGCGACCCTGCCACAACCAGTGATCTGGGCATCACCGGCCTTTGGCTCATGCCGATTCAAGTCAGCCCCTCGTATCACGGTTATGACATTACTGATTATTACACTGTCAATCCCGACTACGGCACCATGGACGACTTTCGCCGCTTCCTGGATGCCGCTCATGCTCGTGGCATCCATGTCGTGATTGATCTGGTCTTGAATCACACGTCTGAAGATCATCCCTGGTTTGAGCAGTCCAAAGATCCTGCCTCGCCATATCGCGATTGGTATATCTGGTCAGAGCAAGACCCCGGTTACCTGGGCCCCTGGAGTCAAGATGTCTGGCATTTCTCTGCTGGCGCCGGGTACTATTACGGCATTTTCTGGTCGGGCATGCCCGACTTGAATTACAACAATCCCGATGTTGCCACCGAGATGCGCAATGTCGCCACCTATTGGCTTTCGGATGTTGGTGTGGATGGTTTTCGTGTTGATGCCGCCCGGCACCTGATTGAAGATGGTCAAACCCAGAGCAATACCGATGCCACCCACGCCTGGTTCAAAGATTTTTATACACTGGTAAAAACCGAAAACCCCGAGGCTATGACGGTTGCCGAAGTCTGGGATACGCTGTTTGCCGCGGTTCCCTACGTCAAAAATGATGAATTTGACCTGGTTTTTGGTTTTGAACTGGCTTCGGCATACATGGGCGGCGTCAATGGCGCTGATGCCCGCCAGATTGTTGATGCCCTCTCCTTCAATTATGGCACTTTCCCTCCGGGCGAAATCGCGCCCTTCTTGACCAATCACGACATGAACCGGGTGATGAGCGAATTTGCCGGCGATGAGGATAAGGCGCGCATTGCGGCGGTACTCCTGCTAACCTCTCCGGGTGTTCCTTTCATTTACTATGGTGAAGAAATTGGCATGATCGGCACCAAGCCCGATGAAGAGATCCGCACTCCCATGCAGTGGTCCGCTGAATCAGGCGCTGGTTTTACCGCAGGCTCAGCCTGGATCAGCCCCAAGAAAGATTATGTTGATAAAAATGTCACGGCTCAGTTGTCTGCATCTGATTCACTGCTGGCTCATTACCGAAATTTAATCACCATCCGCAGTCAGCACGAAGCCCTGAGAAAGGGACAATATATCAAGGTGACCACCAGTGACAATCGGGTACTGGCGGCCATTTATGCAACTGAGAACGAAACAATACTCTTGCTGATAAATCTAAGCCCTGACAAAATTAAGCAGGTTGAATTAACCTCAAATGCCGAATTTACCCCTGGAAATTATCATCTGGCTGACCTCTTGGGAGAGGGCCGTCTGTCTAACTTGAAAATCCCCGCCAGCGGCGAGTTGTCTGGCTATCAACCCATCGCCTCACTGGAACCTTACGCTGCTTATATTGCCGTTCTGACCCAGAAATGACCGCCCCTTCACTGAAACCACGCCGGTTCAAAATCCACTTTCGCTGGTGGAAGCGGAGTTATTCCATTGCCCTGGTGACACTGCTGGCCCTGGCGCTTCGCTTATGGGCGGCCTGGCAGTTGCCCCTGGATGCCGATGAACCCGTCTATATGCGCGCCGCCAGCGATTACGCAGATTTGATGGCTCGCGGTGATTGGTCTGGAATTGTTAACTACCAGGGGAACGCCGAGCATCCGCCGCTGGTTAAATTGTTGTACAGCATTCCCTTCCAATTGTTTGATCCCCCCTTTGGGGAATCACCAGAGCTGCTTTTTAACCGCATTGTGTCTGCGGTTCTTGGCACAATTGCTGTCTTTCTCTTAAGTCTGATTGATCCACTGGCCGGCCTGTTCCTGGCTTTTCATTCAATGGCAATCAAATATACCAGTGAGGTGTACCTGGAGGCGCTTCCCCTGGCAGCTATAATTGGCTCTGTGCTGGCATTGGAACGCGCCTCAAAAGGCCCCCGCCGCTGGTATTGGCTTTCGGCAGTGCTGTTAGGGATTGCCATAGCCGGAAAAATGACCTATGGCATGATTGTATTTGTCCTGGTCTATTTCTGGCTTTCAAAACGCCCAATTCCCTGGAAGCAGTTGCTGCTCTATGGAGGTGTGGCTTTAGTCTCGTTTTGGGCTTTTAATCCATCCCTCTGGCACGATCCACTGAGCCGGCTTCAACAGTCGCTTTTCTTCCACGCCGGCTACACCCAGAGTGCAGATGTCCTTCGGGCAAATTATCCCTGGTATCAGCCCGTAATTTGGATTATTACCACAGTACCCTGGCACCCCAATGTTTTCTTCTTTTTGACTTCAGATGATATTATTTTCTGGCTCTCCATTGCTGGTTTTGGCCTGGCGCTGAAACAACGTCCCTGGACCGCGGTCTGGCTGGCTTCCATCTTGGCAATTCTCCTGGTGTGGCCGACCAAGTGGCCTCAATATACAGTTATTCTGGCGCCAGCCATGAGCCTGATCGCCTCGGGCGCTGTTCGCTGGTTTATTGATTGGGCGCGTAAAAAAGATTCCTATTGGGATTATCTCTCTGAGATGCTGCCCCGCCCACCCAAATTGTTTTGGATCCTGCTTTTCGGCCTTGTCATTGTCTTATTGACCGGCAAAGTCGTTTATGAAGTGCAAATGGCGGTTTTGCGCCGCGGCTGGGTGCAAATGAACAGCACGGGCACACCATTGCCCTCCAATGAAATCCATGATTTGAAAACCACCCCCGATGGCCGGGTTGCCCTGGCGACGACCAACGGCGCCGCCATTTGGACCCCTAACGAGGATGCCCCCTGGGGACAGGCAGGTCAGTGGTATGTGCCTGCCAATTCGGGCATCATGGATCGGAACGTTTTATCCCTCTTACAAGACAGCCGCGGAACCTGGTGGTTTGGAACCGAGCAAGGTCTTTCATCGTTTGACGGTCAAACCTGGACTAGCTTTACCGCATCTGACATCCGATTAGAAAATGCCCAAATCAATGCCCTGGACGAAGATTCGCTGGGCCAAATTTGGGTTGGCACCCTGTCAGGCGCCTCTGTTTGGGATGGCCAAACTTGGACTGCATACACTGCTGCCCCCGGAGGCCTGTTGGATACTTCCATCTACTCGCTTGAAATTCAACCCACCCCCAACGGCGATGTCATCTGGTTCGGCGGCGGTTTGGGCATCAGCCGCCTTGACTGGCAAACCCAATCCTGGCAGTCTGACGATTTTCATGATCTGGGACTTGGCTGGGCTGGCATAGCAGATCTATATCTGGATTCCAAAGGCCAGATGTGGGCCGGTACGCTGGGCAGCGGCCTGGCTCGCTGGGATGGCACCGGCTGGACGTTTTACCGCACCAGCAACTCAGACATTCCTTATAACTATGTTCAAGCCATAACAGAAACCGACCCGGGCATCTACTGGGTGGGGGTTGGCTTGCCCACCGAGCCGGGCGGCCTTTTGGTTCGCTTCGATGGTCAGAACTGGAAACGCTATAATGAACATAACTCTGGTTTTGCCGGTTCAGAGCCGCTTGCCCTGGCTGAAGACAGCATCGGACGATTATGGATAGGCACCGCCGCGGGCGGGTTACAAATATACACGCTTCAAACTGAGGAGGAATGAGCATGAAAACAAAATGGATTGTGCTTAACTTTTTGGTCATTCTCGCGATGTTGCTGGCTGCCTGTGGTCAGCAGCATCCAGGCAGTAAAGATGTTCTGTACGTCAATTTGGTCTGGCATCAGCATCAACCTCTGTATTACAAAGATGATGCCGGCGTATATACTCGCCCCTGGGTGCGCGTCCACGCCACAAAAGATTATTACGACATGGCTGCCATTTTGCAGGAATATCCTGACGTCCATGTGACATTCAACCTTACCCCTGTTCTCATCCGCCAACTGGATGATTACGCTGATAATGGCGCCAAAGATCTCTACTGGCAGCTTGCCGAAAAACCCGCCAGTGATTTGACAGACGATGAGAAGCGTTTCATCCTTCAGCGTTTTTTTGATGCCAATTGGGATCACATAATTGCCGTATATCCCCGCTACCAGGAGCTGCTTGATCTGCGCGGCGGAACAGACACGGCCGCTATAGAATCCGCGCTTGCAACCTTCACCGAGCAGGATTATCGCGATCTTCAAATTTGGTTCAACCTGGCCTGGTTTGATCCTGACCTACTGGCTGCTGATCCCCTGAAATCCTTGGTCGAGAAGGGCCGCAATTTTACTGAGGCCGATAAACAAATCCTTTTTGCTGAAGCCTTACGTATTATCCAGGCAGTGATTCCCCTCCATAAAGAAATGCAATCTGATGGGCAGATTGAAGTCATAACCACACCGTTTGCCCATCCCATTCTCCCGCTGTTGGTAGATACCAATCTGGCGCGCGAGGGCAACCCCGGTGTAGAAACCCCGCCCCAGTTCTCATACCCGCAAGACGCCCTGACTCATCTGGAGCGAAGCGTTGCCATTTATGAGGAAAATTTTGGCCAGCCGCCGCAAGGCCTGTGGCCCGGCGAGGGCGCTGTGGCGCAAACCATTGTGCCCTTTGTCATCAAAAGCGGCTACACCTGGATGGCAACCGGTGAACCCGTTTTGGCGAAGAGCCTCAACCTGGATGGCTTTACGCGGGATGCTGCTGAGACCGTCCAGCAGGCAGATGATCTCTATCGCCCCTACTATGTGACGGACGCAAACGGCAATCAATTGGCCGTCTTTTTCCGCGATGGTGTCATCTCAGACAAAGTCGGCTTTACTTATTCCGGTATTTCCGGTGAAGCCGCAGCCGAAGATCTTATCCAGCGCCTAGAAAATATTCGTACTGATCTGAAAGACGAAGGCGCCGAAGGCCCGCATATTGTCAGCATCATCCTGGATGGTGAAAACGCCTGGGAAAATTATGATAACGACGGCAAGGAATTTTTCCACAGCCTCTATAGCCTGCTTTCAGAGAGCAAGACACTTCAAACCGTCACCCCATCCCAATACCTTGAATGGTTCCCCGAACAACGCTCGCTGGATAATCTCTTTGCCGCGGCCTGGTTTAGCCCCAATTATGATACCTGGCTCGGTGAAGCTGAAGAAAATATGGCCTGGGATTACCTGCGGCAGACGCGCGCCGTGCTGGCTAAATACGATATTTCGAAAGTGCGCACAGCTTCTCCAGAAGCAATCGCCCAGGCTCAAGATTTTATGTACCTGGCCGAAGGTTCTGACTGGTTCTGGTGGTACGGTGCTGACCAGGATTCGGGCCAGGATGACTACTTTGACACAGGTTTCCGGGCGCTTTTGAAAGGCGTATTCGACTCATTGGGTGAACCGGTCCCCAATTTTGTGAACGTTCCTATCATTCAACCCCGCCCGGTGCAGGCAGCTCAACCGGTTCAAGGAATGAGCACACCGGTCATTGATGGCAAGATTGATGGTGATGAATGGTCTCTGGGCGCAGCCTATCCCGCTGAAGTGCAAACGCCTTTTGCTAGTGGTCTGGGCTACACATACGACGCCAACAATCTTTATCTCCGGCTTGACTTGACCCGCCCAATGTCTGCTTCCGATCAGGTGGGTTTCTACTTTGTCGCACCCCGTGCTGCAGGTTCCAACCCATTTGTCAACATCTCAGCTGATGAGCCATTGCTGCTGGGTGTTGCTGCCACCCA
>JAGOFZ010000009.1 GCA_017996955.1 Longilinea sp. | reverse complement strand
TCAAATGTAGCGCCAGCATCGGTGGGCAAATAGAGGCGCACGCTGCCGCCAGCGTGAATATTGAGCGTTTGGCCGGCAGGTTGTGCCAGGGAGACCCGCACATCATCGCCAGAGCGAATATTGGCTCCGCCAGCGAGCAGGTGAAGCGCCACGTCGCCGCCAACCTGCTGGACTTCAGCCAGGTCTTGCAGCGAAACGGCATCCATATCGCCGCCAATCTGCCCGGCAGACAGGCGCCCGTTGATCTGGCGCAGTTCGACATCACCGCCAACGGCGCCAAGGGTCAAGTTATTGAGGCGCTGAGCGGTCAAATCGCCGCCGGCCTGGCTGAGGGTCACGTTCCCGGTCAGATCTTTCAATTCAACATCACCACCGGCGTGTCCAATTTGCAGGGTCACAGCTGCCGGGACCATCAACACGAGATCATCGGGGGCAATGATTTGCAGATCATCGCCGGATTGCTGCGCTACCAGCCCATCCTCGTCATCTGCCGCAACCCGCACCCGGGGCTGGTCCCAGCCGCTGATGAACAGGTCGCCGCTGACATTAATCCGCAGGACGGTTGTATCACTTGCAGGGTAAATTTGAACGGCCATGAAGCACCTCCAATAAGGGAAGGGGAATTACTTTATCTAATATTAGCAGATATTTTGATTTTGTCAAGTATATTATTGATATTATTTATAATGACTTTGATTTTATCAATATTTTGTTTCGATTTCTGGAAAATTGTCTCCGGCGTCAATATTCCAGATAAATGAATGACACCCAACAATAGAGAAGGGACACTTTTCACTTCGCCAGAGCTGGGTTTGGTGCTACACTAATAAAACTTAGAGAGGAGAACCTATGCCCATTCACCCCCCAGAACCCTTCCGTATCAAGATGGTGGAACCCATCCGTTTGATTTCACCCGAAGCCAGGCAGGCTGCCATGGTGGCTGCCGGGCATAATGTCTTTACGCTGCACGCTGAAGACGTCTTCATTGACTTGCTGACCGACTCGGGCACCGGCGCCATGAGCCAGGAGCAGTGGGCTGCGATGATGCGCGGCGATGAATCCTATGCCGGGGCGCGCTCTTATTTGCGCCTGGCGGATACCATGCAGCAGATTTTCGGCTTTGAACACTTTGTGCCCACTCACCAGGGCCGCGCGGCCGAGAATATCATCTCTGCGCTGTTGATTCAGCCGGGGATGGTGGTGCCTTCCAATATGCATTTTGACACCACTGACGGCAATATTCGCGCCCGCGGCGGGCGCCCGGTGAACCTGGTTCAGGATGTGGCCTTTGACCCGGAAGCCCGGGTGGATTTCAAAGGCAACATGGATATTGACAAGCTGCGCGCATTCATCGAAGAAACCGGCGTGCAGAATATCCCCTTTGGAGCAATAACCATTACCAATAACGCTGGCGGCGGTCAGCCGGTTTCGCTGGCGAATATCCGGGCGGTATCTGAAGTCTATCATCACTACGGCATCCCCTTCTTTATTGACTGCTGCCGGTATGCCGAAAATGCGTACTTCATCAAGCTGCGCGAGCCGGGATATGCGAACAAATCCACGCTGGAAATTGCCCGCGAGATCTTCAGCCTGGCCGATGGGGCCTGGATGAGCGCCAAGAAAGATGGCATGGTCAACATGGGTGGCTTTTTGGCCGTGCGCGATGCTGAGCTGTACCAGAAAATTTGCAATGAATTGATCATGCGGGAAGGCTTTGTCACTTACGGCGGGCTTTCGGGGCGCGACCTGGATGCGCTGGCGACGGGTTTATGGGAAGGGCTAGACGAGGCTTACCTGACCTACCGGCTTGGTCAAACCGCCTACCTGGCTGAAGGGCTGAACGCAGTCGGTGTGCCGACCATCCAGCCGCCGGGCGGGCACGCGGTTTACATTGATGCCGGGCAGCTTCTGCCGCACATTCCACATGCCGAGTTCCCCGGACAGGCGCTGACTGCGGCGCTTTACCTGGAAGGCGGCATCCGGGGCGTGGAGATTGGCTCGGTGATGTTCGCTTACCCCAACCCGGACACGGGCGAGATGGTGTACCCCAAGCTGGAGCTGGTGCGGCTGGCGATCCCCCGCCGGGTGTACACACAGAGTCACATGGATTATGTGATTGAGACTGCTGCAAAGCTGACGCAAAAAGCCGCCGGACTGCGCGGGTACCGGATTACCTATGCGGCCAAGCTGCTGCGGCACTTTACAGCACGGTTTGAGCCCTTGTAAGGCGACATCAACCCAAATAAATAACCAGAGTGCGGGCAGGCTGCCCGCACTCTGGTTTTATAAGTCTTGACAGGCCGCCTAATCAGGATTATAAATGATACAATGATACAATTTTGGCGGCTGTTGAGCCGCCAGCCTGAAAGGACAATGATATGAAAACCCTGTTACGTTCTGCTTTACTTTTTGCTCTGGTGCTGTCACTGGCAGCCTGCAGCAGCGGCACCACCCTGACCGGTGAAGACCGCGACGCCGTGCTGGCTTACAGTGAGCCGCTGGCTGATGTGGTATTTGCGGCATTTGAGTCTGGCAGTTATGCCGATTTCAGTGCGAACCTGAGTGACGACATGAAAACCGGCATGGACGAGACCGCTTTCAACAATCTGAAAGCCCAACTGGATGAGAAAGTGGGCAGCTACCAGTCTCGTGAAGTGACCTCGGTGATTGAAATCAAAGAAGACATGGTGGTGATTTATAAAGCGGTGTACTCGAATGCGCCTGAGGTGACGGTGCGGCTGGTATTTTCGACTGCCGAACCGCATCAACTTACCGGGCTGTGGCTGGATTCGCCGGAATTACGCAAGTAAAGCCAAATCGCAAGTATAATTAATCGTGTGGGCGGGATTGCCCACACGATTTTTATTGAAAGGGCAAGCTTATGGAATCAAAATTACAAGACCTCAAAGCCCGGCTGGCCGAAATTCACGCTCTGGGGGCAGCGGCGGCGGTTTTATCCTGGGACCAGACGACTTTTATGCCGGCGGGCGGGGCAGGCAGCCGCGGGCAGCATCTGGCTGTGCTGGCAGAGCTTGCACAGGAAAAATCTGTCGATCCGGCACTGGGGCACCTGCTGAATGACCTGATGCCGTATGCCGAAACGCTGCCGGACGATTCGGATGACGCCCGGTTGATTCGGGTGGCACAGCGCGATTATGAACGCGCCATCCGGGTACCGCCGGCCTGGCTGGGCGAGTTTTACGGGCATATCACCGAGGCCTACCAGGTCTGGACTGAGGCCCGCCCGGCAAATGATTTTGCCCGGGTGCAGCCCATGCTGGAAAAGACGCTGGATTACTGCCGGGAGCTGGCAAACTTCTACCCCGGGTATGAGCATATTGCCGACCCGTTGATTGATGAGGCCGATTACGGCATGAAGGCAACGTCAATCCGGCAGGTGTTTGCCGAACTGCGCACCGAACTGGCACCGATGGTGAAGACCATCACCGAGCAGCCGCTGACCGATGATGCCTGCCTGAGGCTGCACTTCCCCCACCAGGGGCAGATTGATTTCACCGTTGATGTGATCAAACAGATCGGTTTTGATTTGCAGCGCGGGCGGCAGGATATTTCGGCGCATCCCTTCACGACATCTTTTTCGATGCATGACGTGCGCATCACCACCCGGGTGGACGAATATTATCTGGGCGATGCGCTTTTCAGCTCCATTCATGAAACCGGACACGGTATGTATGAGCAGGGCATTGACCCCGCGCTGGAAGGCACGCCGCTGGCTGATGGCACTTCGTCGGGCGTTCACGAAAGCCAGTCGCGGCTGTGGGAAAATCTGGTAGGGCGAAGCTGGGGATTCTGGATGTATTTTTACCCCCGCCTGCAAAGCATTTTCCCCGAGCAGTTGAAAAACGTGCCCCTGGACGTATTCTACCGGGCGATCAATAAGGTTCAGAAGTCACTGGTCCGCACGGATGCAGACGAGGTGACCTACAACCTGCATGTGATGCTGCGCTTTGACCTGGAACTGGCGCTGCTGGAAGGCTCGCTGGAGGTGCGTCACCTGCCGCAGGCGTGGAATGATCGCTACCGCACGGACCTGGGGATCACCCCGCCGGATGACCGGCTGGGCGTGATGCAGGATGTGCACTGGTACGGCGGCACCATCGGAGGCTCCTTCCAGGGATATACGCTGGGCAATATTATGAGCGCCATGTTCTACGATGCGGCCCTGAAGGCCCACCCGGAAATCAGCCGCGAAATTGAGCAGGGGCAGTTTGAAACCCTGCGCACGTGGCTGGGCGAGAATATTTACCGGCACGGGCGTAAGTTCACGGCCAATGAGCTGCTGGAGCGGGTTACTGGCGGGCCCCTCCAGGTAGGTCCCTACATTAAATACCTGCGTGATAAGTACGGCAAGCTGTATACACTGTAAGTCTTACCCTATAACACAATCAGGCGGTGCCGCGGCACCGCCTGATTATTTTTATAGTACTTGCGCTATAACTCAACAGAGATATTATTCCAGCGTTTTGGCTTCTTCCCACCAGAGGTCCATTTCGGCCAGTGTCATGGTGTTGAGGGCCCGGCCGGATTTGCGGGCCTGCTGCTCGATGTATTGAAAGCGGCGGCGGAAGCGCTGGCTGGTTTCGCGCAGAACGGTTTCGGCATCCACGTGATACCAGCGGGCCAGGTTAACCACGGCAAAGAGCAAGTCGCCAACTTCCATGGCACGGTGTTCGGCATCGGGGGCGTCGGCAATTTCGCCCAGTTCTTCCAGTACCTTCTGGCGCACGGGCTCAATGTTATCCCAATCAAAGCCAACCCGGGCGGCGCGGTCTGAATATTGGTAAGCCAGTGACAGGGCCGGCAAGACCACAGGAACGCTGTCGAGCATGCCCTTTTCGGCCTCGCCATTGGCGGCGCGCTCCTCGGCTTTCAACCGTTCCCAGTTGACCAGCACACCACCAACCCCATCCACCTGCACATCGCCAAAAACGTGCGGATGACGGCGAATAATCTTGGCGGTAATGCCCTGCAGAATATCTGCGAGCCGGAAGGTGCCTGCTTCGCTGGCAACCTGGGCGTGAAGGACAATTTGAAGCAGCAGATCGCCAAATTCTTCGGCCATTTTATCAACCTGACCGGCATCGAGGGCAGCCAGAGCTTCGTAGGTTTCTTCCAACAGGTAGGGGCGCAGGCTGGCATGGGTTTGCTTGCGATCCCAGGGGCAGCCATCGGGGGCGCGCAGGTGCGCAACCACCTCGTGAAATGCTTCCAGTGAGGTGCCCTCACCCAGAGCGGGGATGTACAGAGCAGCGCCATCTTCCAAAGCTGCATTCGGCAGGTCAGACAGGGCGATTTCGGTGACCTGACCGCGGGTCACCAGGCGGACCAACCAGTTGGCCGGATAGACAGCCAGCAGCGCGGCCTGAACAGCGGCAGCGAGCTGGGGCGTATCCAGGTTGAGGATCACGGCGGGCATATCCGGGGGAAACGGGGGGACGTGGGCGCCCTGCAGGCGGGCGGCCGGGATCAGCGCCAGGTTTTGGGCTGGATCGAGTTGCAGTATGGTCAGAAGTGTGTCGATAGATGGCATGGTATATTCCCTTAAACAACGATTAGCAATTGGCCCCATCCGGTGGACGGCAGCCAATCGCTAATCGCCAGATTACAAATGACCCAAAAGCCAGCTTTAGCGCTTGGTGTAGGTCGGGGCCTTGCGGGCGCGCTTGAGGCCAGGCTTCTTGCGTTCCTTGATGCGGGCATCGCGGGTCAGCAGACCCTCTTTGCGCAGCATGGGAACGAAGTCGCCGTTCAGCTTGACCAGTGCACGGGCCAACCCCAGGCAGACCGAGTCGGTCTGACCGGTGACGCCGCCACCCCGCACCACAACCGTGATATCGAACGATTCACGGGCCTGGCCAGCAGCGGCCAGCGGGCTGAGGATGGTTTCGACATCGCCAATGCGGGTGAAGTATTCTTCAACCGGATGATCGTTGACTGTGACGGTGCCAGTACCCGTCATCAGACGGACACGGGCGGTGCTTTCCTTGCGGCGGCCAATTCCTTCGTAATATTGAACCGACATCTTTCCTCGCTCCTTTATGCAACCGGCTTGGGAGACTGAGCCTGGTGGGTGTGTTCCGCTTCTGCGAAGATGCGCAGGCGCTTCATCATCCGGCGGCCCCAGTTATTATGAGGCAGCATGCCCCAAACAGCGGCGCGAATGACACGATCGGGGTAGGTGCGCATTTGATCGCGCATGCCCACGGTGCGCAAACCGCCGGGGAAGTTGGAGTGCGCGTAGTAGTTCTTGGTATCGAGGCGCTTGGGCGCGATCGCAAGATGGCGGGCATTGATGACTACCACGATGTCACCCAAATCCGCACCGGGGGTAAAGGTGGGTTTGTGTTTGCCCATCAGGCGGCGGGCGATTTCTGTAGCCAGCCGGCCCAGATTTTGACCGGCGGCGTCAATTAAGACCCATTCCGGTTCCGGTGTTCCTTTGACAACATAAGTCTTGTCCACTGTTCTCTTCTCCAGACAAGGTATCTGACGATGATTTTGATTTACTCACCTGCGGCGTACGCCACTTCCACGAGGGTTAGTCCGTGTGGGGGAGCCAGGCCCGGCATTTGGGGGCTGGCGGTTTGGACTCCGGCGGCCAGTTCCTCAATGGTGATGCGCTGCTGGGCCGCCTGCACTTGCAGGTAAACCAGCCGCCGCACCATGTGATAGAGGAAGGCATTGGCGCAGATTTCAAACCGCAGGCCACCGGCCTCTTCCAGCCACTCGGCCCGAAAGACCTGGCGCACGGTGGGCCCACCCGGTTTCTGGGGGGCGCCAAAGGCAGCAAAGTCATGCGTTCCGACGAGGGTGCTGGCGGCCACTGGCAGGATATCAGCGTTGAGGGGCGGCCAAACCCGCCAGGCGTAACGTTCACGCAGGGGGGTTCGCTCCGGTTCGCTGAAGAGGTGGTAGTGGTAGGTGCGGCTGACTGCGTCGTAACGGGGGTGGAAAGCGACATCAGCCACCCGCACCGACCGCACCGCCACATCTTCCGGCAAGTGGGCGTTGAGGGCTCGGGCCAGTTCCTGGGGGGAGTGCGTCCATGCGAGGTCACAGGCGATTACCTGGCCTGAAGCATGGACGCCCGTATCGGTCCGTCCGGCAGAGAGGATGGTGCGGCCCGTCCAGCCAAGCTGGCGAAGGGCTGCTTCCACCACAGCCTGCACGGTGCGGGCCTTCCCCTGGCGTTGAAAGCCGCGGAATTGGGCGCCGTCGTAGGCGAGTATCATCTGGTAACGTGCGATGCCCGAGTTGGGCATTGTGTTTTCCCGGGGGAGAGTTGAACGCTCTGCCGGGGATGCTGGATCAGTCAACCAGTTCCAGCAAGACCATCTCGGCCGCGTCGCCCTGGCGGGGGCCGAGTTTGAACATGCGCGTATAGCCGCCGGGGCGGGTGCTGAAGCGGGGCGCAATGTCATCGAATAATTTCTTGACCACTTCGGCGTCGCCGAGGCGGGAGGCAGCCAGGCGGCGGGCATTGACCTTGTCAATGTCGGTGCCTTTGCTGCTGTTGCGCGCCAGGGTGATCAGGCGTTCTGCGTCGCCGCGGATTGCCATGGCACGGGCGCGGGTGGTCTGAAGGCGTTCGTGCGCGAAGAACTGCTTGAGCAGTGTCCGGCGCATGCCAATGCCTTTGTCTTTATCGCCAAAAATCTTATATCCAGCTACACGATGCCGCATAGTTACTTACTCTCCGTATCTTGATCTTCGGGCAGGAAGCCCTTTTCACGCATTTTGTCGCGCAGTTCTTCGAGGCTCTTTTCGCCAAAATTGCGAATGGACATGACAGCCTCGTTGCCCTTTTCAAGCAGTTCCAGCACATCGCCAACGGTGGTGATGCCGGTGCGCTTGAGGGAGTTGAAGACCCGGACCGAGAGGTCGAGGTTTTCAATGGGGGTTTCGGCGGCTTCACTGGTGAGACGGCTGCCGGGGATTTCTTTTTCCACGCCGGCAATCAACACATCTTCACTGGCGCCCGAAATGAAGCGCAGGTGATCCACCAGATATTTCGAAGCTGTGCTGAGGGCCTTCTCGGGGGAGAGGGCGCCATCGGTCCAGATTTCGAGAACGAGGCGATCGTAGTTGGTGCTCTGGCCCACGCGCGCGGAGCTGACAACATAGTTGACACGGCGCACGGGGTTGTAGATCGCGTCCACGGGCAGTTCGCCAATTGGCAGTTTGCCAGAGCGATCTCCCGCGGGAGAATAGCCACGACCACGTTCCACGGTCAGGTCAATTTCGAGCCGGGTGCGGCTGTCATTTACCTGGAAGAGGTAGAGGTCGGGGTTGATCAGTTCCACTTCGGCGGGCAGTTTGATGTCGCCAGCGGTTACGGTGCCTTCGCCGCGCACGTCGAGGTGCAAGCGAGCGCTGTCCACATCATGAAGGACCAGGCGAAGCTGCTTAACCTGCAGCATGACCTGAACCACGTCTTCACGAACACCGGGGATGTCGCTGAATTCATGCAGCACATCGGTGATTCGCATGGACGTAACCGCAGCGCCCTCCAGTGAGGAGAGCAGGACGCGCCGGAGCGCGTTGCCGAGCGTGGCACCATAGCCTCGTTCGAGAGGCCCAATGACAAATTTGCCATAATTGCGGGCTTCTGCTTCCCGTTCAATTTTTGGCGTTACCATATTAGTCAAGGCACACACGTTTCACCCCTTTCCGAGGGTTGCACTGCATCGCAGGTTACCGCGAGTAGTATTCAACGATGAGCTGTTCGTTGAGGTTGCCGTCAATCTCGGCCCGTTCGGGCAGGCGCAGGATGCGTCCGCTCAGGGATTTGAGATCGCGTTCCAACCAGGGCGCGCAGAGGCGCTTTTCGGCCACATCAGCCAGTTCTTTGAAGTAGGTGAGTTTGCGGGCTGTTTCGCTAACCGCAATCACGTCGCCCTGACGCACGAGCATCGAGGGGATGTCGGCGCGGACGCCGTTGATGCGGAAGTGACCATGGTTGACCAGCTGGCGGGCGTGGGCACGGCTTTCGGCCAGGCCCATGCGGAAGACCACGTTGTCGAGGCGGAGTTCCAGGGTCTGCAGCAGGTTAAGGCCGGTGACGCCGCGCATGCGGCGAGCCATGCCATAGTAGCGGCTGAACTGGCGCTCGAGGACGTTGTAGACGCGGCGGGCCTTTTGTTTGGCGCGCAGCTGGGTGCCGTAGACGGAGATGCGGTCGGAGCGTGACTGCATTGTGCGGCCATGCTGACCGGGGGCAAAGCCACGGCGTTCAAAGGCGCATTTGACGCTGAAGCAGCGTTCGCCCTTGAGGAATAGTTTTTCACCTTCACGCCGGCAGAGTTTACATGCCGGACCAGTATATTTCGCCATATCTTCCCTCTCTTTAGTTGATTAGACGCGGCGTTTCTTGGGGGGCCGGCAGCCATTGTGCGGTACCGGAGTGATATCAGCGATAGCGCGCACTTTGACACCTGCCGCCTGAACAGCCCGGATGGCGCTTTCGCGGCCGGGGCCGGGGCCTTTGACGATCATTTCCACTTCCTGGATGCCCATACCCTGGGCAGCCTTCATGGCCTGCTCAGCCGCGAGACGCGCCGCGAAGGGCGTGCTTTTGCGGGAGCCTTTGAAGCCCGCCGAGCCGGAGCTAGCCCAGCAGACGGTGTTGCCTTGAAGGTCGGTGATCGTGACGATGGTGTTGTTGAAAGAAGCGTAGATATGAACCTGTGCCGAGGACAGGGTTCGCTTCACTTTGCGGGCGGTAGTAGTGCGCCTCGCTGAACGGACATTTTGAGCCATATTTCCTCACAAATCTTAAAGTCTAATGGCACTGGTAACTTCTGCGAACGGGGCAAGCCGGGCTGCCGCGGGGTAAAAAGAAGGAGAAACCCCACCCGGCCTGCGCCGAAATGCAGAGAATTACTTCTTGGTAGCGCCGCGACGACGACCGCGACCGGCAACAGTCTTCTTGGGGCCTTTGCGGGTACGGGCGTTGGTGCGGGTGCGCTGGCCGCGGGCCGGCAGGTTGCGGCGATGGCGCATTCCACGGTAGCAGCCGATTTCGATCAGCCGCTTGATATTCATCTGCACTTCGCGACGCAAATCGCCTTCAATTTTGAAGTTCTTTGCGATGTATTCGCGCAGTGAGTTGACGTCCACTTCGGGAAGGTCTTTCACGCGGATGGCGGGATCGACACGCGTGGCCGCCAGGATCTGGCGGGAGCGGGTGGGGCCAATGCCAAACAGGTAGGTCAAGGCCACATCAATGCGCTTGTTGCGCGGGAGGTCAATACCTTCAATTCTCGCCATGTTATCCTATCCTTGTCGCTGCTTGTGTTTTGGGTTTTCGCAGATTACGTATAATCTGCCAGATCGTTTGACGATCTTGCACTTTGAGCAGCGCTTGCCAATTGATGATGTAACTTTCATTCCAATTGCTCCTTCATTCTCTTGCTGTTAAGACAGCCAAAGCGGAGATTATACCGCTGGTTGCTTATTTCGTCCAGACTCTGTGGCGGTTCATTCCTGGGTAAGGATGAGGGGGCCACTGTCGGTGATGGCGACGGAGTGCTCATGGTGAGCGGTCAGCGAGCCATCACGAGAAGAAACGGTCCACTGGTCGGGCATCACCCGGGTATAGGGGGTGCCGACCAGCAGCATGGGTTCCAGCGCCAGGGTCATTCCGACCTGGAGGGCCATGCCGCGTCCGGGCAGACCGTAATTGGGGATCTGGGGGCCTTCGTGCATGCGGCGCCCCACCCCGTGTCCGGTGTATTCCCGGGTGACAAAGAAGCCACGCGATTCGGCCACTTTTTGAATGGCGGCAGAGATGTCGCCGAGGCGGTTGCCAGGGCGAGCCTGTTCAATGCCAGCATACAGGGCGGCTTCGGTGGCGTCTATCAGGCGCTGGGCGGTTTCTGAGACCTGACCAACGCCGAAGGTGATGGCCGAATCGGCTACAAAACCTTCATAGGTGTTGCCACAGTCGATAGAAACGATGTCGCCTTCGCGCAGTTTGCGCTTGCCCGGGATGCCGTGCACCATTTCCTCATTGAGGCTGATGCAGGTACTGGCCGGGTAAGGATACGGACCGGGGTAATTTTTAAAGGGCGAGATGACGCCGTGCTTGTTCAGCACTTCTTCAGCAGCCGCATTCAGATCAGCCGTGGTGACACCGGGGCGGGCAATGGCGCGGGCGGCGGCGAGCGCCTGGGCGTTAATCCGCCCGGCCGCGCGCATGATTTCCAGCTCTTGCGGTGTTTTAATGGTGATCTGACGGTCCCAGGACATGTGAGGCTTCCTATGCTTTGGGGGCGATAGCCGCCAGCATGGCTGTGGTGACAGCTTCGATAGGCTGCTGCCCATCTACCTCTGCCAGCAGGTTGCGCTGGCGGTAGTAGGCGATGAGGGGGGCGGTTTGTTCCATATAGACGTGGATGCGGCGCTCTACGGTGGCGGGTTTGTCGTCATCACGCTGGTAGAGTTCTGACCCGTCTTCATCGCAGATGCCAGGCACCTGCGGGGGGTTGAACTTTTCGTGATAGACATGCCCGGCGGCGCGGCAGGTCCAGCGTCCGCTGAGGCGCTCGATGAGCACGGCAGCCGGAACGGAGATGTAGGGGACGCAGTCCACGGCCCCGCCCTGTTCAGCGAGCATGAGGGCCAGGGCATCGGCCTGAGCGGGGGTGCGGGGGAAACCATCGAGGAGGACACCCTGGGCACAATCGGGGCGGGTAAGCCGCTCCCGGATCATGGCAATGGTTACATCATCGGGGACGAGTTCGCCCCGATTGATGTAACTCTGCGCCATTTTGCCCAGTTCGGTTTGCTGTTTCAGGTTTTCGCGGAAAAGGTCGCCGGACGAGATATGAGCCAGTCCATACTTTTCTGCGATGATTTCAGCCTGTGTGCCTTTGCCGGCGCCCGGAGGCCCCAGCAGTACGATGGTACGCGCCATGGTCTTACCCTCGGATCAAGCTTTCGTCGTAACCGTGCAGTTTGAGCTCGGTTTCGATGATGGTGAAAGTATCACGCACAACGCCGACGACGATGAGCAGGCCAGCCGCGGAGATGAGGAACAACCCCGCCTGGCGGGCTGCCGCTGGGAGGACAGCGTTCAAGATGTAAGGCAGCACTGCGATCAGGCCGAGGAACAAGGCCCCGGGCAGGGTGATGCGGCGCTGAACTTTGGTGAGATAACGCTGGGTGGGTTCACCGGGAACGACACCCATGATACGAGCGCCCTGTTTCTTGAGGTTATCGCCATAGTTCTGCTGCGTGAAGAGCACGTCAGTGTAGAAGAAGGTGAAGGCGACAACCATTAAGAAATAGAGCACTGCATAGATGACACCCTCGCCGCTAAAGGTGTTGTACACGCCCTGGGCAAGTTTGGCCAGCCATTCAGTCTTTGAGTTGTAAAGGAAGCTGGCGATGATGGCCGGGAAGGTGAGCAGCGACTGGGCAAAGATGAGCGGGATCATGCCGGCCATGTTGACCATGAGCGGCAGGCTGCTCTTGACGGGCATGGACATGCGGGCGCCCATGCGGCGGCCCGGGAACATGACCGGTACATTGCGGCGGCCCTGGGTGACAAAGACGATTGCAAAGATCGTCAGAACCAAGATAGCCAGCACAACGAAGATCAGCCACCAGTAGGTTTTATCGCTGAGCAGGCCCACCAGATTGGCGGGGATGCGGGAGACGATGCCGGCAAAGATGACCAGTGAGAGGCCCTGGTTGGGAATGCCAAACTCAGAGATGAGCTGACCAATCCAGACGCCGAACATGGTTCCGGCGACCATCGTGGCCACAACTGCAAAGGTTGGGAGGTTCCAGCCATCGGTAAAGGTGAAGATGCTGACATTGCTCTGTGCAGCCATGCTGTTGAAGATGTTGATCTGACCAACGGCTGAGAGCAGCGCCATGGGAATGGTGCCAATAATGGTCCAGCGTTCCATCCACTGGCGGCCTTCGCGCGGGTTGTCTTTGAACTTGCGCTCGAGGGCGGGGATGATGGGCATCAGGAGCTGCAGAATAATCTGAGCGGTGATGTAGGGGTAGACGCCCATCGCCAGGATAGAGAATTTGGACATGGTTCCGCCCGCGAGCAGATCCAGCAGGTTCAGGAGCGTTCCCGCTGCGCCGGATTGCTGAAAGACGCTGGCAATCACCGCGGTGTTGATGCCGGGCACCGGGATATTGGCTGCAAGCCGGAAGATGGCAAGCAGCAAGAGGGTGATGAGGATTTTCTTGCGAATATCCTCAGACTTCCATAAGTAACGCCATGCTGACCGCTTCATGCCTGGGTCTCCTTATTGATCGAACTAGGCGATCAGTTCCACTTTGCCGCCAGCGGCCTCAATTTTGGCCTTGGCGCTTTTGCTGATGCGATGGACGCGAACGGTGAGGGGGACATTGACTTCCCCACGACCCAGGAGCGCCACCGGATTCTTGGGCTGGTGCAGCATATGGGCTTCAGCCAGCAGTTCAGGGGTTACCTCGGTGTTGGCGGCAAAGCGTTCGAGCTGTTCCAGGTTGACTTCGTTGAAGTCGACACGGTGCGGGGGGGTGAAGCCCTCGCCACGGATGAAGGGCAGGCGGCGGTAGATGGGCAGGTTGCCGCCCTGGCGATAGAGCTTGCCCTGCGTGCCGGTGCGGGAGGCCTGGCCTTTGGTACCACGGCCGGAGGTTTTACCCTGACCAGCCGAGATGCCATGCCCTACGCGCTTGCGCACGTGTGTGGCGCCTTCATTGGGCATTAAGTCATTGAGTTTCATTGCTCTACCTGTTCCTCAATTGTGATCAGATGGTTAACCTTGCGCAGCATACCTTGCAGCGCGGGGCAATCCATATGGACAACGGTCTGATGCAGCCGCCGCAGGCCCAGGGCGCGCAGCGTTGCCTTATGCCGTTCAGAGTATCCGATGCCGCTCTTCACAAGGGTGATGCGCAGCATTTTGGGGGTCTGTTCAGGCATTCTTCCTCCTCTGCCAGAAGGGTGTCACTTCGCTCACGGGTTTGCCGCGCCGGGCAGCTTCCTGTTCCGGCGATTTGAGTTGTTCGAGGGCCGCAAAGGTTGCCAGAACAACGTTGAGCGTATTGCTGCCACCCAGGCATTTGGTCAAGATGTCGCGAACGCCAGCGGCTTCGAGGACGGCGCGAACGCCGCCAGCCGCGATGACGCCGGTACCCGCAGAAGCGGGTTTGAGCAGAACGATGGCGCCGCCAACTTTACCGGTGACCTCGTGGGGGATGGTAGTTCCCATCACCATGACGCGGTGCATGTTTTTGTGGGCGTGGTCAGTCGCTTTGCGCATGGCATCGGGGACGGCGTTTGCTTTGCCAATGCCGATGCCAACCTGGCCGTTATTGTCGCCAATGACGACGGTGACGCGGAATTGGAAGCGGCGACCGCCTTTGACGACTTTGGCCACACGCGCGATTTCGATGACGCGTTCGTCGTACTGCTGCTCTAAGTTTTGGGTATCGATCATATCCATGGTTTCAGGCCTCTCTATATACGCTGGCTAGAAATCCAACCCGACTTCGCGGGCGGCATCGGCAAGGGCTTTGACACGGCCAATATACTTGAAACCGCCGCGGTCAAAGACAACCTGTTTGACGCCTTTTTCGATGGCGCGCTGCGCCACCAGTTTGCCCACTTCGCGGGCCTGGTCAATCTTTTTCAGGCCTGCAATTTTCTCACGCAGCTCGTGATCAATGCTGGACGCAGCGGCCAGCGTGATCCCGGCTTCGTCATCGATTACCTGAGCGTAAATTTCCGCCGTGCTGCGAAAAACATTCAGCCGGGGGCGATCAGGTGTACCGAACACGAACTTGCGGACGTGCTCGTGTCGTCGTTGTCTTGCTTCAGCACGAGATAACTTAGACATTCGACCTCACTTACTTCTTCCCGCCCTTGCCTTTACCGGCTTTACCGGCCTTGCGGCGGATGCGTTCACCAAGATAATGCACGCCCTTGCCCTTGTAGGGTTCCGGCGGGCGGATCATGCGAATGTCGGCAGCAGTCTGACCGACGGTTTCGGCATTGTGGCCCATGACTTTGATCTGGCGGGTTTTGGTATCCACCTCAAAGCTGATTCCATCTGGGGGTTCAACCACAACGGGGTGGGAGTAGCCCAGGTAGAGAACCAGTTTCTGGCCATCCATTTCGGCGCGGTAGCCCACGCCGTCGATTTCCAGAATTTTGGTGAAACCAGTGCTAACGCCAGTGACCATGTTCTGCAGCACGGCCCGGGAGGTGCCATGCAGGGCGCGAACCATGGGTTCATCATTTTTGCGTTGGACCAGGATCTGGCCATTTTCCAGCTCAAAAGAGACGACCGGTGAGAAGCTGCGTTGCAGGGAGCCTTTGGGGCCTTTGACGCTAACCTGTGTCCCTTGAATATCCACTTGCACGCCGGCTGGCAGCGTGATGGGAGAGCGACCTACTCGAGACATCGCCTTCCTCCTACCAGACCTTGCACAGGATTTCGCCACCAACACCAAGTTGGCGAGCGCGCTGGCCGGTCATAATGCCCTTGGGGGTCGAGAGGATGGCAATGCCCATCCCAGAGAGAACCCAGGGGATTTCCTGTTTAGGGGTGTACACCCGGCGTCCGGGGCGGCTGATGCGTTCCAGGCCAGTGATGACTGGTTGGCGCTGTCGGCGTTCGCCCACGTACTTTAACCGGATCCGCAACGTGGCAATGATGGAGCCTTCGGCTTCCACAACCTCATAACCATCGATGTAGCCTTCCTCTTTCAAAATCCGGGCGATTTCCACCTTGATTTTGGAAGTGGGCATAGCCACAACGGCATGGCCAATGAGGATGCCATTCCGGATGCGGGTCAACATATCAGCAATAGGGTCATTTACAATCATGCTCCGTACCTCCGGCCTGGCATTACCAGGAAGATTTCGTCACGCCGGGAATTTCGCCTTCCAGAGCAAGCTCACGGAAGCAAATGCGGCACAAACCGAACCGTCGAATGTAGCCACGCGGGCGGCCACAGCGGCGGCAGCGATTGCGAACCTGAATGGCGAATTTTCGCCGTTGTTCACGATATTCCATGCATTTCTTGGCCATACTAGTCCTTCCTGAAAGGCATGCCCAACAGTTTCAGCAGCGTGGCTGCGTGATCGTCGGTGCGGGCGGTGGTAACGATGGTGATTTCCATACCGCGGACGCGGTCCACCTTATCGTACTCAATTTCGGGGAAGATAATCTGTTCGCGCAGGCCGAGGGTGTAGTTGCCGCGGCCGTCGAAAGCTTTGGATGAGACACCGCGGAAGTCGCGCACGCGCGGCAGGACGATGTTCATCAGGCGATCGAGGAACGACCACATCCGTTCACCACGCAGGGTGACGGCAACGCCAATGGCGCGGCCTTCGCGCAGCTTGAAGTTAGCGATGCTTTTGCGGGCCTTGGTGATGACCGGCTTTTGGCCAGTGATGGCGGTGACATCGCTGCTGGCGGCTTCGAGGGCTTTGGGGTTGTCCATTGCTTCACCGAGGCCAATATTGACCACCACTTTGGAAATGCGGGGCACTTCCATGATGTTGGTCAGGTTGAGCGCCTTCATGAGGGCGGGGACAACCTCTGTATCGTACCGTTCTTTCATTCTGTTCATAAGTATTTACACTCCCGGCGGCCTTAATCTTCCAGGGTGGCAGCGCATTTTTTACAAACACGCTGGGCTTTACCGTCTTCAGTCCGGGTGATTTCCACGCGGGTGGGCTTGCTGCACTTGGGGCAGACCAGCATGACGTTGGAAATGTGGATGGGGGCCTCAAAGCGGACCTTGCCCGGTTTGATGGTGCGGCCCTGCGACTGCACCTGCCGCTGATGCTTGGTGCGGACGTTGACGCCCTGCACGACCAGCCGCTGGCTGTCGGGCAGCACTTTGATGACGTCGCCGCGCTTGCCCTTGTCTTCTTCACGGCCGCAGATGATCACGACCGTATCACCTTTGCGAATCTTTACTTTCATGCTTCGCTCCTGCCTGGCCTACAGAACTTCCGGGGCCAGGGATATGATCTTCATGAAGCCCTTTTCACGCAGTTCGCGCGCCACGGGGCCAAAGATGCGGGTACCCTTGGGGTTCTGGGTATCGCCATCGAGGATGACGGCCGCATTGTCGTCAAAGCGGATGGTGGAGCCATCTTCGCGGCGCCACTCTTTGGAGCAGCGGACGATGACAGCTTTGACTACTTCGCTTTTCTTTACGCTGCCCTGGGGCGAAGCCGATTTGACGGCTGCGATGACCACATCGCCAATGTTGGCATAGCGGTGATAGGAGCCGCCAACGATGTGGAAGACCAGGAGTTCGCGGGCGCCAGTGTTATCGGCGACTTTGAGACGAGACTCGCGTTGAATCATGGCTAGACTCCTTCTACTTCGCTATCCACCACCAGGAGTTTGCCTTCGCGCTTGACGATTTTTTCGACGGCAAAGCGGGTGCTGCTGGCGATGGGGCGAGTCTCGACGATGATCACTTCGTCGCCAATCTGGCAGCCAAGTTCATCGTGGGCCTTAATGCGTTTGTTAGAGTGGACAGTCTTGCGATACAGCGGGTGCTGGTAGGTCCGAGTGATTTCGACCACGACCGTCTTCATCATTTTGTTGCTGGTGACTACACCAATCAAACGACGCCGTTCATTCATCTTCTACCTCACTTCTTGGCCTGCTGACGTTCGCGCAAGACGGTTTCGTACTGCGCTATCAGGCGGCGGGTTTGCTTAAGACGGCTGGTATCGGTGAGCTGACCGGAGACGATCTGGAAGCGCAGGTTCATCAGTTCCTGGCGAGCATCGTTCACTTTATTGTGCAGCTCTTCAATAGACAAAAGGCGAATTTCGGCTAGTTTCATTGCAGTTCTCCTGAAGGCCCTTGATGGCGGGAGATAACCTTGGTATCGATGGAGAACTTGAAGGAAGCCTGACGCAGGGCCTCAATGGCCTCATCGGCGGGCATGCCCGCGACTTCGAACATGATGCGGCCGGGGCGTACGACGGCCACCCAGTACTCCACGCCGCCTTTACCTTTACCCATACGGGTTTCGGGTGGACGGTGGGTGTAGGGTTTATCCGGGAAGATCCGGATCCAAAGCTTTCCGTGGCGGCGCATGGCGCGTACGAGCGCACGGCGGGCGGCTTCGATCTGGCGAGCAGAAACCCAACCGGGTTCCAGGGCCTGGAGGCCAAATTCACCATAGTTGAGATCGGCACCGCGCAGCGCCTTACCCGTCATCCGGCCACGGCTTGCTTTACGCCACTTGACACGTTTTGGCATCAACATAGCAGCTACCTCTTTCAATCCCGGGCAAAAGCCCTGGGGTTATTCACTGACGTACACACCTTCGGTGGCTTCGGCTTTCTCTTCCACCTGGTGGATCACTTTGCCCTTGTAGATCCAGACTTTGACGCCGATCTGACCATACTGGGTCAGGGCTTCGGCACGGGCAAAGTCCATATTGGCACGGATGGTTTGCAGCGGGACGCGACCTTCGCGCAGCACAACAGTGCGCGCCATTTCGGCGCCGCTGAGACGGCCAGCAACCTCGATTTTGACGCCTTCGGCGCCCTGGCGGAGAGCCTGCTGGATGGCACGCTTCATGGCCCGGCGGTAGGCTACACGGCGCTGGATCTGGCTGGCGATGTTGGCGGCAACCAGGTAGGCGTCGGTATCGGGGTTCTTAATTTCAGCAATTTCCAGGTCCACCTTTTTACCGGTCATGGCTTCAAGGTTCTGGCGGATCTTTTTGACTGCCTCGCCTTTGCGACCGATGAGGATGCCAGGTTTGGCCGTGTGGACAACCACGCGCACTTTGCCCGAGGAGCGTTCAATTTCGACGCGCGAGACGCCGGCTTTTTCCGCTTCTCCGTGGATCATTTTGCGGATGGCGATGTCCTGGTGAAGCTGATCGGCGTAATCTTTGCCTTCAGCGTACCAGCGACCCGACCAAGGCTGGTGAACACCTAAACGAAAACCAATTGGATGTACTTTGCGACCCATACGATCTCCTGGTGCTCCTACTCACGTTCCCGTAAAATAACGTTGATGTGCGATGACCGCCGCAGGACCGGCTTGAAGCGGCCGCGGGCGCCGAATTTGCGCCACTTGCGGGTGGGGGCTTCATCGGCGGTGATGGTATGCACATACAAGTTGTCACGGCTGATGCCGAAGTTCTCTTCTGCGTTGGCTACGGCCGAGGCCAGCAGCTTGTACAGCGGGGCAGAGATGCCCTTGTTCAAGAACTTGAGCGTGTTCAATGCCTCGGTGGCCGGGCGGCCGCGCACCAGGTCGATGACCAGGCGCACTTTTTGTGCCGAAAAAGTACAGTTGCTCAAACGAGCCCGAATATCCACAGGCATGGCTTACTTACCCTTTCCCGATTTCTCGGAAGCGTGGCCGCGGAAGTGCCGCGTGGGGGCAAATTCGCCCAGGCGGTGACCGACCATGTTTTCAGTGATGTAGATCGGTACATGGCGGCGGCCATCATGCACAGCGATGGTGTGACCCACCATCTGAGGGAAGATGGTGCTGTCGCGGCTCCAGGTGCGCATGACCTTCTTTTCGCCGCGGGTATTCATCGCTTCAATCCGCTTTAATAGCTTGGGGGCAACGTACGGCCCCTTTTTCAAAGATCGTGACATAGCCTCGTCCCTTCTTACTTGGTCGTCGTGCGGCGGCGCACGATGAACTTATCGGTGGTCTTATTACGGCGCGTGCGATAACCACGCGTGGGTTTGCCCCACGGGCTCTTGGGGCCAGCCATACCAGTGGGCTGGCGGCCTTCACCACCACCATGGGGGTGGTCGCGAGGGGACATGGCGGTGCCGCGGACAGTGGGGCGAATGCCCATGTGGCGCTTGCGACCGGCCTTGCCAAGTTTGATGTTGCCGTGTTCGAGGTTGCCGACCTGGCCGATGGTGGCGTAGCAGCTCTGGCGAACCATGCGGACTTCACCGGAGGGCAGGCGGAGCTGGGCGTAATCGCCTTCTTTGGCCAGGAGTTGAGCCGCAGTGCCTGCGGAGCGGGCGAGCTGCCCACCGCGGCCTTCTTTGAGCTCAATATTGTGCACCAGGGTACCAACGGGGATGTTGGCGATGGGCAGGCAGTTACCGGGGCGAATTTCGGCGTTGGGGCCGGATAGGACGGTATCGCCTACTTTGAGGCCCTGGGGGGCGACAATGTAGCGTTTTTCGCCGTCGGCGTAGACGAGCAGAGCCAGACGGGCGGTGCGGTTGGGGTCATACTCGATGGCCGCAACTTTGGCGGGGATGTTGAGTTTGCCGCGTTTGAAATCAACCAGGCGGATGTAGCGGCGGCTGCCGCCACCCTGATGCCGCACGGTGACACGACCCTGGGCATTGCGCCCGGAGTGGGCGGTGCGCAGGACGATCAGGGAGCGTTCGGGGGTATCTTTGGTGATTTCATCGAACGAGTAGCCGGTCATGCCACGCCGACCGGGGGTTGTTGGTTTGTAGACTTTGATAGCCATTATTCAACCCCTTCGAAAATTGCAATGCGATCTTCGGGCGCCAGGGTGATGATGGCTTTTTTGAAGGCGGCCTGGCGGATGGCGACACGGCGGCTGCGGGCGCGGCGCGCCTGTTTGGCAGGCACGTTGATGATGTTGACACGCAGGACGGTCACGTCGAAGATTTTTTCTACCGCGTCTTTGACCATGGTGCGGGTGGCGTTGTCGGCCACTTCAAACGCATACTGGTGCAGGCGGGTGTGTTGATAGTTGGTTTTTTCAGTAACCAGTGGGCGGCGGAGAATATCATAAATAGTAGTCATTGTTCTCTCTCCTACCTTATCCCAGATTCGCCACCAGAATATCAATGGCGGCCATGGGCAGGACGATGCGGTCGTAGCCCAGGAGGTCGCGGATATTGAGGTAATTGGCCAGGAGAATCTTCGCATCGGGCAGGTTATTGCTGGAGCGGATCACGTCTGTGTAACCGGCCTTATCGGGGATGAGAATGAGGACGCTGTCTGTGCCGACGAGACCGTTGAGGGCTTTGGCCATCAGGCGGGTCTTGGGTTCAGCCAGTTTGAGTTCGTCCACGACAATAATCGCCGCTTCGCTGGCTTTGACGGTCAGCGCGGAGCGCAGGGCCGCCTGGCGCATTTTGCGGGGCATGGCCAGCGTGTAACCGTGGGGATGGGGGGTGTGAACACCACCACCGCCCTTCCAGTGCGGGGCGCGGATGGAGCCCTGGCGAGCGCGTCCGGTACCCTTTTGTTTCCAGGGTTTACGGCCGCCGCCCGAGACTTCACTGCGGGTTTTGGTGTCGTGGGTGCCCAGGCGGGCATTCGCCATCTGGCGGGTGTAGGCCTGGTGCATTAAAGCCACATCAATCGGGGCCTCAAAGATCGAGCCCGGTAATTCCACCGTGCTGACCTTCTGGCCTTCCATGTTGAAAACATCCACTAACATAGTTGCTTGCTCCTTCATCAGGCTGGCCCAGATCAGGACTTCCGCGCTTCGCGGATAATGACCAGCCCGCCACGCGAGCCGGGGACCGAACCACGGACGCCGATGACGTTCCGTTCGGGGTCCACCAGTACAACTTTAAGGTTCTGCGCAGTGACCTTGTCATCGCCCATATGACCAGGGCCACGCGCACCTTTGAAGACACGACCCGGGGTCGTTGTGGAGCTGCGCGACCCGGGAGAGCGCTGACGGTCAGATTGACCGTGCGTCTTGGGGCCACCCAGGAAGTGATAGCGCCGAACGCCGCCCTGGAAACCCCGGCCTTTGCTGACACCCATCACATCGACATGATCGCCCACGGTAAAGACGCCCACTGTAACCGTATCTCCGGCGTTGAGTTCCACGTTTTTGGCGCGGAATTCACGCAGGAAACGGAGAGGCGGCAGGTTGAGGCCGCTGCGCTTGAGGTGACCCAGTTCGCCTGAGGTAATGCGTTTGGGTTTAACCTCATCGAAACCCAGCTGCACCGCCGAGTAGCCATGCTGCTCGTTGGTGAGGACCTGGGTAACGTAGCAAGGCCCAGCTTCGATTAAAGTGACAGGGATTGCCAATCCTGTTTCATCGAAAATCTGGGCCATGCCGATTTTCTTACCAATCAGCCCTTTGAACATCCGTTCACTCCTTTGTTCGAGTAATTCTTTGGCGAGACTGTCAGCCTGGGCTTGGCTGCATCATCTCCGGCCACGGAGCAGTCAGCAAGCTGGCGGCGGCACGAGTTTTTTATGTGGTGCGCCAACCAACCGGCTCTTACGCCGTCTTTTGTCTGGCTTGAAGGCCAAACCGTTCTATTATACCGCAATCTGGCAGTTTTGCCAGGGTTTGCCTGAAATTCATTTTTTCATGTCGTAACGGGTTTGAAGCCGTTACGACATGAAAAACAGAGAGAATGTTGTGGCGGCAGCGGTTCTCACCGCACCGACCAAAGCAAAGTGCGTTTAGATTTTGATTTCGATATCGACGCCCGCGGGCAGGTTGAGCCGCATGAGCATGTCGATCGTTTTGGAATCGGGTTCCAGCACGTCAATCAGACGATTGTGGGTGCGGATCTCGAAGTGTTCGTGGGAGTCTTTGTCGATAAACGAAGAGCGACGAACAGTGAATTTTTCCAGCTTGGTGGGCAGGGGCACGGGGCCAACAACACGAGCGCCGCTGCGTTCAGCCGTTTCAACAATCCGCTTGGCGCTCTGATCGAGCACGCGGTGGTCATACGCCTTGAGACGAATGCGAATCCGTTGCTTTGCCATTTTCTCTCTCTATTAGTCCAGAATTTTGGTAATGACGCCAGCGCCGACGGTGAGGCCGCCTTCGCGGATGGCGAACTTGGAGCCCTGCTCGAGGGCCACATTGACAATCAGTTCAACTTCCATGGTGGTGTTGTCACCG
>JAGOFZ010000153.1 GCA_017996955.1 Longilinea sp. | reverse complement strand
CCTGCAGCGCCTCAACCCTGACCGGGCCCTCCCCTATACCCTGCTGTGGGCCTGGAACCCGGTGGTCTTGTTTGAGACCTTTGGCAATGGGCATAACGATATTGTCATGGCCTTTTTTGTCCTGGCGGCGGGTTGTGCCATGCTGCGGCGGCAATTTGTGCCCGCCATTCTGGCGCTTGCCGCCGGTATTTTGATTAAATTTGTCCCGGCGCTGCTGGTGCCGCCGGCGCTGGTGGCTGTCTGGCGCCTGCTGCCCGATTTGCGTTCACGCCTGCGTACCTTTGCGCTTGGGGGCGGCCTATCCGTTTTATTGGCAGTGGCCTGTTACGCCCCATTTTTCACCGACTTTGATCATTTCTATCTGGCGCATCAACAAACCCTGTTCACTGCTTCGCTCCCTGCTGTGCTCTATCAGATGTTGACCACCTGGTTTCACCTGCCGGGCGCCGCAGCCGGGGTTACCGCCCTGGCCTGGGGGGCTACCGGCGGCATGGTGCTGGTGCAGTCCATCCGCCTCTGGCATCAGCCTTCCGAAACCGGCTTTGTCCAGGCGGCTTTTGCCATTTTGATGTTCTTTTTGCTGTTGACCTGCACCTGGTTCCAGCCGTGGTACACGCTCTGGGTCTTTGGCCTGGGGCTGCTGCTTTCCCAAGAATCTCTGGCTGCTGCCCTTGTGCTGGTTTTTGCCACGCGCACCAAGCCCCTGCTGCTGGTGCCGATGACCTACTGGGTGCGGCCGTTCCCGCCCCAGCCCTGGCTGGAGATTCAACTGGCGTTAGGTATTTTGGGGGTGCCGCTGCTTTTTACCCTTGTAATTTTGCGATTCCGAAAAATGCCCGTTGAAAAATGATTAATTTCAGGTAAAATAGGTTTGTTGTATAAACTTCGGGGACGCCGATTCCCCCATTTTTTGAAGGAGAAGAAATGAAGCACAAGTTCGTATTTTTGAGTGTGGTGGTTGTACTGGCCCTGGCCATGCTGGCATGCAGCATTGGCGATAAAACCCCCACTGCGGTTGCGCCCACTGACGCCCCCGTGAAAACCGAAGCCCCGACCGAGGCCCCCACTGAAGCCCCGGTCAAGACCGAACCCCCGACCCAGGGCGGTACCGGTGAACTTACCGTCGTCAGCGCCTATGGCTACCAGGATTCCTGGGATTACTATCATGTCACCGGCCTGATCAAGAACGATAGCAATAAAGCTGTCTCCGAAGTTGAGCTCACCATCGAAATGCGTGATGCCAGCGGCGCCACTGTGTTGAAGGATTACGATGATAACTTCGTTGAATCCACCACCTTCAACCCCATGCTGACCACTCTGCTGCCTGGTGAGTCTGCACCTTATGATTACTACATCTATACCGACATGGTCCCCGAAACCTTCACAGTCTCGGTCTCGGGCTCCCTGAGCGGCGATGCCACCCGCGCGGGTGTGGAAGTCCAAAATGCCCAGTTGATCCCCGGCGACAACGGCACCTATGCCATTGTGGGCGAACTGATCAACAACAGCTCGACCTCCGCCAAGATCAATGATCTGGCCGGCGTGATCCTGGATGGCGATGGCAATGTCGTGGCCGCCGACTGGTCCTACGATATGTGCAACATCCTCCAGCCCTCTGGCGATGCCTCTGGCATGGACTATGCTCCCTTCGCCATCACCCTCGATGCCCCCACCGATGGTTCCTTCACCGACTGGCAGGTCTATATTGACGCTGTCGAAACCGACACCGAAGACGTTGCCCCGCTCTACATTTCCTTCACCAACAACTACTTCGATGATTTCGGCGATTTCCACATCGTCGGCGTGATTGAAAACCAGGGCACCGACACCTACTATACCTCCCTGCTGGGTGGTGTCTATAATGCCAATGGCCTCGTTGTGGATGCCGGTACCGTCAGCGTTCCGCTCTACATCAAAGCCGGCGAAGTTGTGCCCTTCGATGTCAGCTACTGGAACCTGGTCAGTTGGAACGATGAAATTGCCGCCAGCATTGATACCTTCACCGTTCAGATTGATCCCTACTGGACCTACACCGTGGATTACGACCTGGTTGACCTGACCAACGTCACCACCACCAAAGACGAACGCTCCAGCGGCCAGATCAGCCTGGGCGGCACACTGGTCAATGACAGCGGCAAAGCCCTGTACAACGCCACCGTTGTGGGCTACCTCATGGATGCCGATGACAACCTGATCGCCATCCAGTGGACCTACGTCTTCCCCGAAGGCGATGCGATTGCCGATGGCGACAGCAACGACTTTGAGATGACCTTCTGGCTGGATCCCGCTGTGGATCCCAATTCTCTGACCATCAGCTACATGGTCCAGGGCGACGTCAAGTAATCTGTCCCTCTGGTACTCCAGTAAGACAACCGATCCCCCGCCTTTTTGACAGGTGGGGGATCGCTTTTTATGCAATTGCCTTGAAATTATAGAACATACGTGCTATCATCGGGTCACCTTAACCGAACCGATACCTTTACAACAATGGATGTGACCCAATGATTAAAGTTCAAGATGTATTTCTCCCCATCGTATTACTCTGCATGGGATTGCTGATTTTCGTCACCAGCCTGCTTTCCCCCCCTCAAATGGTTGTGGAAGCGGCGCCGCTTTCACCTGCCGAGCAGACTGCCCAGGTGGCCCAGCCCGATCCAGCCGCCGCTCCTGCCGTTGTTGAGTCAACCCCGGCTGAACCCGAACCCGTTCCCGCGCCTGAGTGCGCTATCAGCCTGGCTTATCCCGAATCCATCCGCCAGTGGTGTGGCTGGATTGATCAGTATGCGGTGGAATATGGGCTGGAATCCAACCTCATTGCCGCGGTCATGCTTCAGGAAAGCGGCGGCGATCCCAATGCCTATTCTCGCAGCGGGGCAGTGGGCCTCATGCAAATCATGCCGCGTGATGGTCTGGCAGCCAGCTTTATGTGCAACGGCCAACCGTGTTTCTCTGCCCGCCCCAGCATGACCGAACTCTATGACCCGGAATTCAATATTGCTTATGGCGTCCGCATGTTGGCCGGCCTGATTGACCGCCGCGGCAGTGTGCGCGAAGCCCTCTTCTCCTACGGCCCCATCGGCATCGGCTATGAATACGCCGATATCGTTCTGCGCATCTACGAGAACTACCGCTGATTTTGTGCTGCTTTTCGCCCCAATCCCCTGCCCGGCCCCGGCAGGGGATTTTTTATTTCTTCATCTGCTTGCCAAGCCCATCCAAAGGCTGTATAGTTATATCGGAGGTGGAAATGAGAAAGAAACGGTTGCGCACCATCCTCGGCCTGGTGATCTTGATCCTCTCGCTGGCGCTCTTGCTTTGGGCCAGCCTGCCCCTGCCGCATGAAACCCAGACCATCCCCATGCCTTCCCTCGAACCCTTATTGACCCCCACTGGCTGGGAGGGCTGCCTGTCATGGCTGATCTAACCCGCCGCCGTCGCTTTTTGTGGAGCCTGATTATCCTGGCTTTGGCTGTGCTGGCCTGCAACCTGCCTGCCGCCGCGCCGCCAACAACCCTGCAAACTGCCACCATTCAACCGTCCATTTCACTGCCCACCGACTTACCAACCGCCGCGCCGCTAACCACCCCGCTGCCCACCGCCACGGCACCAATGGTAATTCAACCAACCCCCACCCGTTTTGGCATCCAGGTGGCAACTCCCACCCTGCCGCCCGTCCAACCCACCGGTGAAGCACTTTTTACCCCGTTTGCCACCCTGCCCCAGCCCACTCTCGCAACCCCACCATCTGCTGAAATTCAGCCCGCGCTGCCCGAGCAGCGCCTGCTCTCCCTGGAGTGGCCCAGCCGCCTGCGGGTGGGTGATTCAGATATCGTCAAATTAACTCTGGAGGTGGATGCCAGCGGCAACATCACCCCCACCGCTGAAATTGGCGGTCACGAAATCACTGGCCAGCCGGTATTTATCCCCAACCTCTACGATACCCACGACCTGGTTCTGGAATCCAGGCTTGATCTTGCTGGCATCCAGGTTGAGCCCTCCGGCAGCCTCAGCTCGCCTTTGCAGCCGGGCACAACCGTCACCTTTTACTGGAGCCTGTCCGCCGATCACCCCGGCACGTACCGCGGCACCCTGTGGGTCTATCTCAACCTGATCCCCCGGGATGGCGGCCCGAGCCAGCAGCAGGTTTTGCTGGGCAAGCGGTTGGATATTGAGTCTCAAAATCTCCTTGGACTTACGGGTGGTGCGGCCCGCACCACCGGTGTGATTGGCGCAGTCTTCGGGTTTATTCTCAACATTCCTTTCCTTGAAGATATCCTCAAGTTTTTTGCCCGCCGCCTGCGCAGAAGATAAAATCCCAATTGGCTCTCCGGTATCAAATATTAAATTATGATACAATATATCTGCTTCACCCTTCCGGTGCAGCTTTCCATTCTGGTGCAATGAAGGAGCGGTTATGCTGAGGGATTGGCTGTACATTGGCATTTTTCTGCTGATCTCGCTCTTCCTGCCTGCGGCTGCCATCATCATGGCAGCGCTGCTTTCACCCCGCAAACCCAACCCGCAGAAAAACGACACCTATGAATGCGGTGTCGAAACGGTGGGTGAATCCCGGGTCCAATTCAAGGTGCAGTACTATGTCTATGGCCTGATTTTCCTGGTCTTTGACGTGGAAGCCGTTTTCCTGTACCCCTGGGCGGTGGCATACAATCAGTTGGCGCTCTATGCCGTGGTAGAAGCGATCATTTTCATCCTGATTCTGCTGGGCGGGCTGGCCTATGCCTGGCGGAAAAAAGCCCTGGAAT
>JAGOFZ010000152.1 GCA_017996955.1 Longilinea sp. | reverse complement strand
AAAAACCTTAAGATAATAACAAATTAACCGGCATTTCTATTATACGGTTAATTGCCAATAACATCGCTTTACATTTGGTTGACATTTACCTCTATAATAGAGGTATGAAAAATCAATCGCTACTCCCCTTCTTTGCCCCACAGGGCATTGCTGTGATTGGTGCCTCGCGTGACCCAACCAAACTTGGGTACGGACTGGCGCGAAATCTGGTACAAAGCGGCTACACCGGTGCAGTTCACTTTGTTAACCCCAAAGGGGACGAGCTGCTGGGCCGCCCAATTTACCATCAAATTGCAGATATTCCTGAGCCGGTTGACCTGGCGCTGGTGCTAGTGCCGCCGCAGTTTGTGCCGCAGACCCTGATTGACTGCGGTAAGCGCGGTATTCGGGCAGCGATTATTGCGACCGGAGGCTTTCGGGAAACCGGAGCCGATGGAGCCGCTCTTGAGAAACAGTGCCTGGAGATTGCGAGCGAGTACCAGATACGGTTGATTGGGCCCAATTGTATCGGCGTGGCGAATACACATCTGCCTATGGATACAACTTTTCTACAGCCGCCACCACCCCCGCCCGGCGATATGGCTTTTATCTCACATTCAGGGGCGATCTGTGCGGCGGTCATTGATTGGGTTCGCGGGCAGGGAACGGGATTCTCGCACCTCATCAGCCTGGGAAATCAGGCAGATGTTAACGAGACAGATGTCCTTGAACCGGTGGCTGAAGATCCGCACACCAAAGTGTTGACGATGTACCTGGAAGGAATCAGCAACGGGCGGCGGTTTATGGAAACGGCGCGCCGTGTGACTCGCCAGAAACCGGTGATTGCATTGAAGGTGGGCAGATTTGAAGCCGGGAAACGTGCCGCAGCATCGCATACCGGTGCGCTGGCTGGACAAGAGGCGGCCTTTGATGCGGCTTTTCAAAAAGCAGGGGTGCTGCGGGCCAACACCAGCGAAGAGATGTTTTACTGGGCACGAGCGCTGGCCTGGTGCCCACTGCCCAAAGGGCGGCGGATTGCCATTTTGACCAATGCCGGCGGGCCGGGCGTGACGGCGTCGGATGCATTGGAACTGAACCATCTCAAACTGGCGGATTTGAGCCCGGAAACGGATGCGGCCTTGAAAGCCATCCTGCCGGCGGCTGCCAGCACACACAATCCGGTAGATATGCTGGCCTCGGCTCCACCAGAGCATTATGCCCAGTGCCTGCAAGCCCTGCTGGCTGACGAGGGTGTTGATGGCGTCATTGTCATCTCTCCGCCGCCACCCGCATCATCGGCGGGAGCGGTGACCAAGGCGATTCTGCCAATCATCCAAATGTCGGATAAGCCGGTGATTCTGACCTTGATGGGCGATCAGCTTATTCAGGAAGGGGTGGCGTTTGCCCGCGCCGCCCAGGTAGTGGAATACCGATTCCCAGAGTGGGCGGCCTCGGCAATGGGCGCACTGGCAAGGTATGCCGACTGGCGGCGAATGCCAGAAGAGGAAGCCCTGGCCTTTGATGACGTGCAAAAAGAGACGGCGGCAAAACTGCTGGAAGGACAGCCCGCGGGAGAATTTCTGCCGCAAGAGGTCGCCAATGGCCTGCTGGCAGCCTATGGTATTCCAACCGTGCAGCCGCAGCTGGCAGAAAATGCCGATGAGGCCGTGGCGCTGGCAGAAAAAATGGGTTACCCGGTGGTGTTGAAGGTGGCGTCCCCTGACATTTCCCATAAATCAGATGTGGGTGGGGTGCTGCTGAATCTGCGAGATTCCGACGCGGTGCGGGAAGGATACGAGGCGATCACGGAGCGGGCACGCCTGGCCCGACCGACTGCCCGACTGGAAGGTGCGCACGTCCAGCGGATGCTGCCGCCTGGACAGGAAGTGATTGTGGGCGTGGTCAGCGATCCGCAGTTTGGGCCGATGGTGATGTTTGGATCGGGCGGGGTGGAAGTGGAGGGCCTGAAAGACGTGACCTTTGCGCTGGCACCGCTCAGCCAGCGTGAGGCCGAAGAGATGCTGGCAGCCACCTGGGCTGGCAGAAAATTAAACGGGTTCCGCAGCCTGCCGGCAGCCGACCGGGAAGCGGTGATGGCTATTCTGGCAAGGCTGGCGCAGTTGGCACTCGATTTTCCAGAAATCGCAGAAATTGAAATCAACCCGGTGCGAGCGCTGCCAGGCAAGGGCGGGGCATTTGCCATTGATGTGCGCGCCCGGCTGGCAAGCAGATAGGACACCAGGCTTTCAAATTGTCATTGAACCCCCGCACTTGATCAGATGTGCGGGGGTTTATGAGTAACGGATTAAAACTCAATGCGCAGAGGGGGGCATTTTGTGCTATAGTAACATATGATATTGCGCTCGGCGCGAAGGAGGATTCTGCGGTGTGTGCTTCGACCCAAATAGGCTCTCCTGAACGAAGACGGGCTAACCGATTCGCGATCAAGCAGCCCGTAAAGCTGGTTCAGCCAATGAGTGGATCCGCCACAACAGTCAACGTCAGCGCCTGCGGGCTACTGCTCCGGCTTACCCCAGAATTTGATGTCCACATCGGGGACGAAATCAAGCTGCAATTTACGCGGGCAGACCGACCCGAGCCATTAAACCTGGCCGGGAAGGTTGTGCGAGTAGAGCAGCGTCCAAAGTCTATGCGAGTTGCTATTAATCTTATTTATCCCATTCGTTAATCAGCGATTCAGTTCCCGATAAACGACATCTATCGCCTGCAAACCGCTAAGATTGCGGTTTGGCCAGGCTGCTTCCATTGCAGATTCATCATCAAAAAAGTTGGAAGCGTGCGTCAGATGGAATCCATCTGACGTTAAGCCGTGGTCGGGCAGGGCATCGGCTACGCGCCACCAGTTCCAGAGAGGGATATCATAATCATATGCCACGCGTACAATGGCGGCATTGATGGCATGGCTGCCTTCAAGATTGTCGGCTTTGGTGGCAAGAATGGGGACAACCCCGCGCCCGATGGTAAATTCTACAATCTGGCGCAGGTATTGTTCATAAAGTTCAACAGGACGATCGGCAGTCCAGGTTTCCATGCTGATAATGGCAATGGAGGGGTTATGAATGCGAAACTCGCATTCCAGAGGAATTTCGCCGGGCAGACACTGGGCGGCATCGGCGTTGATTGCGGTCAAGACCGAAGCCACATTGAAACCCGTTCGAACAGACATAGAAACCCGATCCCAACTGCCATGGAAATGGTCAATGGTGGGGATTAAATCTTCATGTGGGCCAAGGCGATATAAAGTTGGGTCGTCGAAGACACCCAAGAAATACTGGCGGATGACCTGACAATCGCCAATTTTTGAAAAGCGGTTCGGATCAGTGCCGTGAGCCAGACCCCAAAAGTAAATCTGGCGCGCCCGGTCACTGACGACTGGCAGAACGGGCCAATCCCACCATTCATCTGGCGAGAGGGTTTGTCCAGTGCGTTCCGGGTCTGTGATGGGGCCAGAGTATAAGCCCTCTGGCGTCGGTGTGGGGGGCGGCGTTGTGGGGGTAGGAAGTTCAACCTGAACGGCAACCGTTGAGGTGGGCGTTTCTGAAGTCTGACGCTCAATCAGAGGAAGGTATAGAGGGGTTCCGGGCACAGGCGTCTGGAGAGCCGCCGGGGTGTAGACTCCGGGCAGCCCGGTGGGCAGATTACAGCCAGCAAGCAGGGTGAGTAACAGGGCAAGCGATATCAGATAAAAACCAGGTTTTTTCATACTGCCTCCTGGTAGTAATTATATCCTATGAGGTTAAGCAGGGGTTCTGGCAGCAGACGGGCGAAAGGCAGCTAGCTGAGAGATCAACATTCCAGCCAGCATCAGACCGCAGCCCAGGAGACCACGCGCTGAGAGCTGTTCGCCCATGATCAGCCAGCCGCCCAGGGCGGCAAAGACCGATTCCAGGCTGAGCAAGATGGCCGCGTGCGCCGGATGGGCTTTTTGCTGTGAGATCACCTGTAAGGTGTAGGCCACACCGACGGACAATAAACCGCCATACAAAATCGGCCAGCGGGCGGTCCAAATGAGGGCGGGATGAATTGACTCAGTGGTGAAGGCAGTCACGCCGCTGAGGATGGCGCAGGTGAGAAATTGGATGATGGAGAGCCAGAGCGGATCTACTCGGCGGGAAAAGTAACCGATTACCAGGACATGGATGGCCCAGAAAAAGGCGCCAATCAAAACAAAAGCATCGCCGCGGCCCATGGTGAATTGCGCCGTAACGCTCAAAAGGTAGAGGCCAACTGCGGCCAGGGCAGCACCCAGCCAGGTGGCCCAGCCGGTTCGCTGGCGCAGGAAGAGGCCGAGAACCGGCACAATGACCACATACAGACCGGTGATAAAGCCAGCGTTACCAGCAGTGGTTTCAACAATGCCGACCTGCTGAAGCGAGGCACCGAAAAAGAGCACCAGGCCTGAGATTATGCCCGCGGTGAGAACCTGACGAAACGAACAATTGCCGCGGCCAATTTTCAGATAGACTGCCAGGGGGATCAAAGACAGACCACCCAGCAGGAATCGGATTGCATTGAAAGTGAACGGGCCCACTGAGGCCATACCGATGCGCTGAGCTACAAACGCGAAGCCCCAGATCGCTGCAGTCAGGAGGAGGAGAAAATCGACGCCCATATGATGCTACCCGATCAGGCCAAACAGCATGGCAATGCCAACTGTGGCAAGGACGACTCCAACGACAGAGCGCAGGGTGATTTTTTCACCAGCGATCAGGCCAATTCCGAGGCCAAACAACGGGCTGGTGGCTAAGAGGGTCTGGGCAATGGC
>JAGOFZ010000151.1 GCA_017996955.1 Longilinea sp. | reverse complement strand
GGTTGAAACGGATGACGTTACCGCCTTGCATATTGCCGAGCGCATTCGCCAGTCGGTCGCCGGAGCGCCGTTCCTGGTCAGTGTAGGCGCCATTCCGGCAACAGTCAGCCTGGGAGTCTCCTCCCTCAAACCGGGCGAAACCCTCAATCAGCTCATCGCCCGTGCCGACCGTGGCCTCTATCACGCCAAAGAGGGCGGACGCAACCGGGCCGTCTTTGAAGCCGATTAATTCAGCTGGGATGGCAGTTCCCGGATTTTTAAATTTTTGGGGCTCTCATTCAAAACTTGCACAATCGCATCGGCTGGCTGTGGCCGGCTGATCATATAACCTTGGATATACTCGCATCCCAGCGGGATCAGTGTTGCCAGTTGCCGCTCATTTTCAACCCCTTCGGCAATCACGGTCAGCTTCAGCGCATGGGCCAGTGCAATAATCGCATGGGTAATTGCAGTGTCATCGCGCCGGTCCGGGATGTTCCGGGTAAAGGTTTGGGCAATCTTCAAGTGTCTGACCGGGAAGCGGTTCAGGTATCCCAGCGATGAGTAGCTGGTTCCAAAATCATCAATCGAAATATCAATCCCCATTTTCCCCAGCACATCCAGAATCCGAGCCGTCTGTTCCACATCATGCATTGCTGCGCTCTCGGTGATCTCCAGTTGCAGGGCTTGTGCCGGCAATCCCGTGTCCTTAAGCGCAGATTTTACCAGCCCAATCAAATCCTGGCTCTCCAACTGCCGCACAGATACATTCACGGCAACCTGCAGGTCCTTAAACCCTATCTCACGCCAGATCTTTAAATCAGCCAGCGCAGTTTTTAAAACCCATTCCCCAATCGGCAGCACCAGCCCCGTGTCTTCAGCCAGGGGCATAAATTCACCGGGCAGTGTCAGTCCGCGGCGGGGGTGCTGCCAGCGTACCAGCGCCTCCAGCGAGGTGATCCGCCGCGTTTGCAGCGAAATAATTGGCTGGTAATACACCCGCAGTTCCTGCCGCTCAATCGCTCGCCGCAAATCGGTTTCCAGTTCAAGCTGCGAGATGGAGGTTGCATGCATCTCCACATCATAAATCTGATAGCGCGCCCGGCCTTTTGCCTTGGCCCGGTTCATAGCCGTATCCGCATCCCGGATAATATCTTCCGGGCGCTCATAATCGCCATTCCCCATGGTGATCCCAATTGAGGCGGAAGTGAACACCTCCCGTCCTTCAATCTTGAAAGGTTTCTCAAGGGATTCCAACAGCCGCCGGGCAACAACCGCCACTTCGCCCGGGTTATGCAAATCTTCCAGCAGCACCGCAAACTCATCACCGCCGAATCGCCCAACCACATCGCCGGGACGCAGGCACTCCCGAATCCGCTCGCCAACCAATACCAGCAGTTCATCGCCGCACAAATGCCCCAGGCTGTCGTTCACAACCTTAAATCGGTCCAGGTCCAGCAGTAATAATGCTGCCAGGTAAGTGGGGCGGCGGCGGCAAATTTCCATGCAGCGCTGCAGCTGTTCAATCACATAAGCCCGGTTGGGCAATCCCGTCAGCGTATCGTGCATTGCATCGTGGCTTAGCTGCTCCTCAATGGCTTTGCGCGCCGTAATATCGCTCATTGAGCCCGCCATGCGCACAGCTTGCTGCTTCTCATCCCTGGTTGCCAGCCCGCGCACCAGCACCCAGCGGTACGAACCATTGTCGTGCAGCGCCCGATATTCGCACTCAAAGTGCGGCGTCTGTCCCTTCATGTGGGCAGTCAATTGCCCCATCACGCGTTGAATATCTTCCGGGTGAATGCGGCTGAACCACAAATCGGGTGTATCTGGTACGCCATCCAGGTTCAAGCCCAGAATTGCCTTCCAGCGTGGCGAAAAATAAATCTGGTCCGTGCGTAAATTCCAATCCCATAACCCATCATTGGCGCCCCGCACCGCCAGCACATAGCGCTGTTCACTCTCACGCAGTGATTCCTCCGCCTGCTTTCTTTGAATCACCATCGCCACCTGAACAGAGATAAACTCTAAGATTTCCCGCTCCCGCTCAGTATAGCGAATGGTCGGGTTATAGCTTTGCACCGCCAGAACCCCAAAGGTCCCGCCGTCTGCTTTCAGGGGCACCCCCAGCCAGTCCACCGATTCAGCCCCAATTTGCTCCACATCACCCGCTTTGATTAATTCCCTGTACCGATCAGGCGATACCAGCAGCGACTTGCCCGTCCAGAGCACGTATTCCGTCAGGCCTTTGCCCGGCGGCGCCGGGTTGGGCTTCTCGTCTTTCACATCAGCCCAGTACGGAAACGACAGCAGATCGTTCTTTGGCTCATAAATAGCAATATAAAAATTATCAGTGGGCAGCAGCGCCTTAAGTGTCTGATGGATGGATGGGAATAGCTCTTCCAGCGAGGTGGAGGTCAGCGCTGCCTGTGATATCTGGAACGCCGCTGCCTGCATCAATTCTGCCTGTTTGCGCGCCGTAATATCCAGCATCATACCGCGCCACGCAATCGGCTTGCCCGCCTTGTCACGCGACATCACAGCTTCGTCCCGCACCCAGACCACATGCCCATCTTTTGCCACCAGCCGGTATTCCATGGCAATCTCTTTACCTGCCTGGTTGCACCGGTCCACCTCATTCAGCACCCATTCACGGTCGTCCGGATGTATCAACCTGCGCCAGATGCGCTCTTCAGCCATCCATTCTTCGGGATGATACCCCAAGAGCGTATGAATTTGTGGACTGATGTAATAGGCGGTCTGGGTTCCATCAGCCGAATCGATGTAAGTGATCGCCGTGATTTGCTCAACCAGCTGGCGGTACCGCTCTTCAGCTTCAAGTTGTTTATTCTGAGCCATTTTTTGCTGGGTGATGTCGCGCACAACCGCCAGAACCTCATCCGGCCCGCTGACCATCAACCGGGATTCATAAAACCGATCTTCTTTCCCCATATTCAAAGAATACTCATAGGTCTGTATCTTGCGAGTGTTAAGCGCCAGACGCACAGATTTCATCGTCAGTTGTGCCAGTTCGGGAGGCAGCACATCCACAACCCGCTTGCCCAGGAATAAATCAGGCGGCATGATCAGGTGCTCAGTTCGCTCAGCATGATAATCCAGGAAAGTCCCCTCCCGGTTGACCCTGAACATCATATCGGGGATTGCATTCAGAATTGCCCGGTTACGTTCCTCGCTCTTGCGCAGTGCCTCTTCTGTTTCACGGGTCGCATTGGTATTGAGGACATAGCCATAATAATTCAAAACGCGCCCACGCGAATCCCGCACAATATTGATGAATCCCCGTCCCCAAAAATATCGTCCGTCTGCATGCTGCAGCCGGAATTCTTGTTCCAGGTAATGTGCGCCAGTACTGCTCTTCTCGTTGATTTCTTCCAGCACTTTATCCCGGTCTGCCGGATGGATTAAGTCTGCATATCGCATATGGCGGGCCGTAAACAACTCCGCCGAATATCCCCATTGGTCAATGATATTGGGTGAAACATAGCTGGCAACCAGCCCATCCCCCGGCTCCCAGCGGAATACAACCACCGGCCCGCCCACAAACAGCCGCTTTTCAGACTGCAGCGATTCTGCCAGCCGCCGCCGCGATGTCGTAAAGCGCAGAATGATCTCCGAGGCAATAATCGTTGCCAGCGCCACCATCGAAGTGGTGATCAACGATGTCGAAAAATTCTGCACAATATGCGATGTGACCCCCAGAGTCGCAATAATTAAAATTCCAATTTCAACCAGATAAACCCACCGCGGAAAAATCGCCGCGCTCACCAGAATGGGCGCCGTCAACAGAATTAAAAATGGGTCCGAGTCTGGTATCCATGTCAATGTAATCGCCACAAGCGCTACAATGACGGCATACACAGCCACAACCCGGATCGGCTTTACCTTGCTTAATCGTTCAAGATAACCTGATGGAGTTGTCATAAGTCCAGGATTGCCTGAGAAGAAAAGCTGACATCATTATAGCGTAAAATGGATTCTGATGTGCTTGTAGGTAGTACTGATTTACCCATGAAAAAGATAACGAGAAAAATAACAATTTCATGTGATGATGATTGCCATAATAAACCGTGACATGCAGTTGATAAGCAGGTTATGATTTAGCGTATAATTAGCCCAGAACACTTTACTTATTCAGGAGGAATTGCTCATGCCCGGTACCCGTGTGGTGCGTGCTCCGCGAGGCACGCAGCTTGCTTGTAAATCCTGGTTGACTGAAGCGGTCTATCGCATGATTCAGAACAACCTGGACCCCGAAGTGGCCGAACGCCCCGAAGATCTGGTGGTTTACGGCGGCCGTGGTCAGGCTGCCCGCAGTTGGGAAGCCTTTGATGCCATTTTGGATACCCTGCGCAATCTGGAAAATGATGAGACCCTCCTGGTTCAATCGGGTAAGCCGGTGGTTGTTTTCAGATCACACCCCGATGCCCCCCGCGTGCTGATTGCCAATTCTAACCTTGTCCCTCACTGGGCCACCCAGTCCCACTTCGATGACCTGGCTGCTCGCGGCCTGATCATGTATGGACAAATGACCGCCGGCTCCTGGATTTATATCGGCTCCCAGGGCATTGTCCAGGGGACCTATGAGACCCTGGCTTCTCTGGCGGTTCAAAAAGGCTGGAACTCACTGGCTGGCAAATTTGTTCTCACCGCTGGCCTGGGTGGCATGGGTGGCGCCCAGCCACTTGCCATTACTATGAACGGTGGCGTTGGCCTGTGTGTAGAAGTTGACCCCGCCCGCGCCCACCGCCGCCAGGAAATTGGCTATGTTGATCTGGTTGTGGACACGCTTGAAGAAGCCATGACACTGG
>JAGOFZ010000149.1 GCA_017996955.1 Longilinea sp. | reverse complement strand
AAGAGTTCATATTCACGGGCGGCGCCGGTTTCATCCCGAATGAGGATATCAAGGGTTTCTTTCTTGTCCTCACGTTTGGCGTCTTTGAAATCGCGCTGGGTGTGAAATTCGACCGTCATGGCGCCGCCGCTCAGTTGTTCAAGGATGCGGTTGGCCTGTTCCTGCAGCTCGGGCAGGGCGTTCTCAATCAGGCGGGCCGGGATGCCATCCTTGCCAAAGGTGCGCTCCAGTTTTTTGAGCAGTTCCACCTGATAGGCCTGGGCTTCACGTTCAGCGGTTTTGATTGTTTTGCGTTCACGCAGGGTGGTAAGCACCTCAACCGCCTGCCGGGCGCCGCCGACCTGCATACGGGTCTGGTTTTCCTGCTCTTGAAGGCGGTAAAAAGCCTGTTCAACATCATCCAGATTTGGGACGCCTTTGGATTCCTGCTCCAGACGCTCGGCGGCCTGCTGATGGGCGGCTTTTTGTGCATTGGCCTCGGATTGCGCCTCGGCAAGCTGCTGCTGCAAACCGGCAATCTCGCGCGCCAGGGGTTCGAGGGCGGCACGGGCGGATTCAATCTGGCGGACCTGCTCCTGGCTGCCGCGCCCAGACTGCTCGGTGCGGCGGGCCACATCATGGGCGGCAGCATCATACCCCAGGGTTTTCAGTTCAGCATCCACCTGCGCCAGTTCGGCGCGGGCCTGGGGGGCAAAGGTTTCGGCGGTTAAAAGGTCATTCACCTCCCTGAGGCGCAGTGCCGCGCCCTGCTCCCAGGCTGTCAGGGCGGCGGTCATCTGGCTGCGGCTGGATTCAAGCTGGACATAGTTTTTATCGAGACGCACCTGCTCAGCTTCAAGCTGGCGCAGAGCCTCCAGCCGGGCTTCGAGGTCACTCTGGGTTTTTTGGGCGGTGCGCGCATCGGCGATGTTCTGACGGTAGCGAGCGCCCATCTCGACGCCGCTGGCCTTCAGTTCGGCAATCAGGCGCTGGCGGTCTTCCGGGCCCAGCGGCTGACCGCAGAGCGGGCAGTCGGCGCCGCTGGCAGCTTCAAGGCGATCAATACGCTCTTTGAGCTGGTCCATTTCAGATTTGAGGCTGCGGTTTTCAGCCTGGGCATCGGACTGGCTTTGAATCAGGGTGCGCAGTTTTTCTTCGAGCGCCGGGCGCTCGGACAGGTGCACCCGGTTTTCTGCCATGGTGACAATCAGATCGGCCATTTGGGTTATCAGGTTTGGAAGCCGGGCGTCGAGTTCGGCCGCGTCGGTCTGCTGCCGCAGCAGGGTGCGGCGCTCCTCAGCCAGCCGAGAACGCTCTGATTCAATCGCCAGGCGGGGCGCTGAGCGGCGCTGTTCTGCCTGGTGGAAGCTGGCGGCGAGGGCATCCCAGCGTTCCAGCTCAGCGCGGGCAGCCTGCCAGGCGGCTTCGGCGGCGTAGGCAGCATCAGCATCGGCAAGCTGGTGCTGATAACGCGTCTGGTCAGCGAGGCGCTCATCCAGACGCAGCGAGAGCGAGGATGCGCGCTGATCGGCTGCGGCGGCCTGTTGCGCCAGCATTTGAACCAGGCGCTGCTGCTCGGTGAGTGAAGCCGCCAGATGGCGCAAGTGTTCCAGGATGGATTCCTGGGTTTTTCGGGCGGTCATCAACTGCTCCAGGGAAGCTTCAAGCGTTTGCAGGCGAGCCCGGCGGTCTTTTTCCTGGGCCAGCTCAGCATCAATCTCTTGAATCTGGGCATCGAGGGCGGCGAGATCGGTTTCGGACCGACGGCGGCGAATTTGCGCCTGTTCGCGATAGCGCTCCCAGGCATCCAGTCCGAGTACACTGCTCAAGATTTGCTTGCGCTCGGCCGGGCGCTGCTGGGCGAATTGATCGGCCTTGCCCTGCAGGAAGAAAGAGGCGTTGGTGAAGGTTTCATAGTCGAGGCGCAGAATATCTTGAATGCGCTGCTCAGTCAGGCGCAGGGTGGCCTCGGTGATGGGACGATAGAGGCCTGCCTCTGTCTGGATGCGCAATTCGAGGGCGGTGGTTTTATCGCGTTTTTTGGAGCGGGCCACCACATAACGATTACCCTCATAATCAAACTCAAATTCAACGGTTGCCTGGGCGGAGTGGGAGTGAATCAGGGCGTCATCACGGGCGCGCGCTTTACCAAACAGGGCCCAGGTGATGGCATCCAGCAGTGAGGATTTGCCCGCGCCATTGGCGCCTGAGATGCAGGCCAGATTGAAGCGGGTGAAGTCCACGCTGACAAATTCGTGATAAGACAGGAAACCTTCGATTTTAAGGGTGACCGGGATCATGGTTTATTCCGGCTTTTCTGCAGGATTATCTGAGGCGGGGATGACGAGGATTTTATCCACCCGGCGGCCATCCATGTCCATCACTTCGAAGCGGAGGCGGCGCCATTCAAAATGCTCGCCAGAGACCGGGATGCTGCCGAGTTGGCTCATCACAAAGCCGCCCAGGGTTTGATAGCCCAGCCGATCTTCGTCGGGAAGATCATCGAGGTCGAGCAGTTCCTTGAAATCATCCACCTGCATGAGGCCGTCCAGCAGCCAGGAGCCATCCTCGCGGCGAATGGCCTGCGGCTCGGCGGCATCGCCAGCCTGGGGGATGGCGCCCACAATGGCTTTGAGAATATCATACAGCGTGACCATGCCCAGCAAACCACCATATTCGTCAATGACCAGGGCCACATGCATGCCGGCATCTTTCAGCATTTGCAAAACTTTGAGGGCAGACATGCTGTCGGGGACAAAGAGCGGCGGCTGAAGCAGTTCTTCGATGTCCACCGGCGCAGAATTTTCCATGCAGCGGGTGAGAAAATCACGGGCGAGAAGAATGCCCTGGACATTATCCAGGCCGCCTTTGCCCGCCGGGAAACGGGTGTGGTCGCTGACAATAATCTGGCGGCGGATCTCTTCAAAGGGTTCGTCCAGGTCAATCCATTCAATTTCGGTGCGGGGGGTCATCAAAGCATCGACATAGCGCCCGCCCAGGCGAAAGACGCTGGAGACCATATCCTGTTCGGCGGTTTCAAAAATACCCACCTGGGTACCCTGCTCCATCAGGCCTTTGATTTCTTCTTCGGTGACGGGGGGCTCTTCGGAGGCCGGTGCGCCAATCAGCTTGAGGCCAATATCGGTGGACCAGGAAAGCAGGTGGACGATTGGGGCTGTCAGCCGGGCCAAAACCCGCATCCACGGGGAGACGCGGCGGGCAATTTTTTCGGGGTTGGAGAGCGCCAGGCGTTTGGGAATCAACTCGCCAATGACGAGCGAGAAGTAGGTGGTCAGCAGGACCACGACAGCCAGTGAAAGACCTTCAGCCGCCGAGGCGAGCCAGGGGATTTTCGAGGCGGCAACCACTTCGGCAAGGCGTTCAGCCAGGGTTGCGCCGCCAACAGCGCCGGTGAGGACGCCGATGAGGGTAATGCCAATTTGGACTGTGGACAGGAAGCGATTGGGGTTTTCGTTTAATTCCAACGCGGCTTTGGCCCCGCGGTCGCCATCCTCAGCACGCTGCTGCAAGCGAAGCTTGCGGGCTGAAATGACTGCAATTTCTGACATGGCAAAAACGCCATTCAGCACCAGCAGTAGAAAGATCAGCACAAGCTCTATAACCGTATTCATGCGGTGATTATTCTCCCTCCATGCCGTCTCCGGCAGCAATGACCCGGGCAGCCAGGCTGAGCAGTTCTTCTGCCTGAGCCGAGGTCACTTCTTTATCATTTTGCCAGTAGAGCGCCAACAACTCCAGCGGCGACAGCCCCATCAGATGCTCGCCTGGCAGACGGGCACTGACGGCAACCTGTGGGCGGCGAACCAGATGAAATTCAAGGGCGGATTCGCAGTGCCGGCGCAGTGCGGCTTCGTCAATTTGAGCTTCCCAATCACGCGGGTAGGTGATGACCAGGCGGACCATTGCCCCGGTCAGAGCCGATGCGGGGGGCAAGACAGCCAGACACTGCTCCATAACCTTTTGATGACTGGTCAATTCAATGGAGCGATCCATAAAGCTGCGGCCTTTTAACGGACGATGATCCAAATCCGTTTTACCGCGGGAAACAGCGGCAATGACGAAACCTTTTTCATCTGCGGCTTCGCCAAAATCAACGCGTTCAATCGAGCCGGGGTAGATGACTGGCGGGTGAGCACCGGGATTGAGGTTCTGGGCTTTGTGAATATGGCCGAGGGCAACATAATCCAGGCGGGGGTCGCGCACCATTGAACCGGGCAGCACCAGATCGTTGCCAAGCATGACAGCGCGCTCGCCGCCATAGACTGCACCCTGCACCGAGGCGTGGGCGGTCATAACAGTTGGCAGGGCCGGGTCGAGTTGATTCAGCCAGTCTTGAACCAGAACGGTAAGGCGGGCTTCCATCTCCTGATAGACATCGCCATTTTCGGCAGACTGCCAGCCAAGCGCAGCCATGAGTGCGGAACGAGAGACCCAGGGGATGGCAAGGAGCTGCAGGGGCAGGCCCCAAAGCTGCTCGGGGGTGAGAAATTCGGGGCGGCTGATGACGCGGATAAAGGGAACCGCCAGGGTTTCGTATTCCTGCAGGGTGTGGGCGCGCCCCACCGCCGGGGAAAGGTCATGGTTGCCCACCAATAGCAGGGTGGGGATTTGCGCCTGAGAAAGGCGCATCATGCGGCGGCCCCACTCCCTTTGAAAAGTGGGAACGGGGGTGCGGTCTTTATAGGCATCGCCGGCGAAGATGACCAGGTCTACATGTTCGGCAATGGCGGTATCGACGATTGTGTCCAGGGCTTTAAGAAAGTCCAGGACGCGAACGGGCAGGCCGGTTTCGGGGTCATGGCGCCCCTGGGCGGCCATATCAATATGGGC
>JAGOFZ010000150.1 GCA_017996955.1 Longilinea sp. | reverse complement strand
GTGAGCCGGTTGGAGGGGGTGAGGGTGTTCATAAAATCCTTTCAAAAACAATCCGTAATCGTAACTACTCAGCTATGAGTGGATTTGGTCTTCTTCTGGAGTGCAGGTCGCGCAGCACACTGGAAGTGCTTTAGCCTGCACCTCATGCGGGCTGAAGCCCGCACTCCACAGAGGCGTGAAATACTTTCAGCCAAATGAACCTCTCATCTAGCCTGAGCAGTAACCTATAATTCCAGCGGGGCGCCTTTTTGCGGCGCCAGTTCCAGCGTCAGGGCGCCCTGCGGGCAGTGGCTGACGCAGATGCCACAGCCCATACACTTCTCTTCATTAATTATTGAACATCCATCCGTAATTTCCAGCGCGCCAAACGAGCAGACCGCCGCACAGGCGCCGCAGCCGGCGCAGTCGGCGGCGTTGACCCGGCACAGGTAGCCCGAAGATGCCAGCATGGGGGTGCCGTTGCGGTGCGCCTGCATGGCGCCGCAGCAGCACGCGCAGCAGTTGCAAATGGCATAAAACCGCCCCAGCACCGCCTGCTTGAAAAAGGCATGATGCACATGCCCGCGCTGCTCTTCAGCTTGCAGGATCTCTACTGCGGTCTGCGGCGTAATCCAGTGCGCCCGGTCTGCGTGATGTTCCATCACCAGCGAGGCAAACGGCTCGCCGACAATCAGGCAGACATCCAGCGGCAGGCAGGGGGTGGGGCGGGCGGCCCGGCAGGGGCAGTCCAGCGCCACAATGTGATCGGGCTGCTGCAGGATCAGGTCACGCGCGAGGGCGTAGGGCAGCACCTGCTCGGGGTAGCTGATGCGGATGGGCTCGTGCACCTGCACCAGTTGGCGGGCGGTCTCCAGGGGCACCACCTTGCCGTGATAGGTATCGGCAAAGGTGATGGCGCCGGGGCGCGGGGCCCGCGGCCGCGGCGGGAAGATGCGCCGCCAGAGCCGCAGCAGCCAGAGGTAGAAGCGCGCCGGGCGGCGCAGGCCCATGGCATTGCCAATATAGGCGTAGGTGTAGCGCAGGTAAAAATAGCCGTGCAGCCACTCGCTCAGCGGATAACCGGACATCCGCCGGGCCTCACGGAAAAAGGCGCGGGTTGAAGGCTTGATTAAGGGAGACATGGGGCACCCCTATTTTACATCAAAAGGCGGGCTGTGCGCCCGCCTGCTTTTGAGGGGTTGAGAACAGCCTAAACCCGGGCGGTCCGCCCCACCAACTGCTCCCGAATCTGCACCACCTGGCGGCGCAGGCGGTCGTCGCTCTCGATCAGGTCGGCCACTTTTTCACAGGCGTACATCACCGTGGTGTGATCGCGCCCGCCCAGGGCTTCGCCAATTTGCGGCAGCGAAACGTTGATCGCCTCGCGCAGCAGGTACATGGCAACCTGGCGGGGCAGCGCCACGTCACGCGAGCGGTCGCGCCCGATCATCTGCTCAAAGGTCACGCCAAAGGCGCTGGCCACAATCTCCACCACCTGGCGGGGCTCCAGCGAGCGGCGCTGGGGCAGCAGGTCTGCCAGGGCAATGTCCACCAGTTCCACGGTCAGCGGGCGGCCGCTCAGGTCGGCGTAGGCCAGCACGCGGGTCAGGGCGCCTTCCAGCTCGCGGATGTTGGACTGCACCTGGCGGGCAATCGCCTCGATGATGGCATCGGGCGTAGCGCGCCCGGCGCGCTCGGCCTTGGAGCGCAGGATGGCCTGGCGGGTCTCGAGGTCGGGCGGCTGAATATCCACAATCAGACCCCACTCAAAGCGAGAGCGCAGCCGTTCTTCCAGCGTCACCATGGCCTTGGGCGGGCGGTCCGAGGTCAGCACAATCTGCTTTTCCTGCCCGTGCAGGGCGTTGAAGGTGTGAAAAAATTCTTCCTGGGTCGATTCTTTGCCAGCGATGAATTGAATGTCATCAATCAGCAGCACGTCAATATTGCGGTAGCGGTCTCGGAAGGCGGGGGTGTTGTGCGTGCGGATGGCGTTGATCAGGTCGTTGGTAAATTCTTCCGAAGAGACGTACAGCACCTGCAGCCCGCGCTGGCAGACGGCATTGCCAATGGCGTGCAGCAGATGGGTCTTGCCCAGTCCCACGCCGCCGTAGAGGAACAGCGGATTGTAGGCATGGGCGGGGTTTTCGGCCACGGCGCTGCAGGCGGCGTGCGCCATGCGGTTGCTGCCGCCCACCACAAAATTATCGAACACATAGCGGGCGTTAAACTGTGAGCAGGGGCGGCCAGCCGGCGCCTCGGGCTCAATGTCTTCCAGGGCCTCGGGCTCCTGGTCATAATCTTTATGCCAGACCACAAAGCGCACCTGCACCGGGCGCACCAAAAAATTACTCAACAGCTTCTGCACACTGTCTTGCAGGCGGCTTTCCAGCCAGTCGCGGGCGTAGGCGTTTTGCACGCCAATGGTCAGTTGATCCCCCTCCGCACCAATCAGCGCGGCCGGGCGCACCCAGGTATCAAAGGCGGCTTTCGACATTTCAGTTTGCAGTTGTCCGAGGGTGGCTTCCCAGGCTTGTTGAGCGTTCATGCAGCGACCTCTCTTCAAAAGGAATGGCACCAGCACAGGTGCGGGCAACAGGGACAGAAACCCACTGCCGGCGAGCAGTGGGACGTACGGACTGGGTTTAACAATAATCAAACGGTAAGGGTCGTCAGACCCGGGTAGTCACTTACAAGGGCATTTGCCCCGACTGGATTGGTTAGATTCTAGCAGAAACGGGCCTGCCAAACAAGGCGCGAACCCTACGCCAGCTTAAAAAGATTCGAATATTTAAGGTTGCCAACCTTAAAGAAATGGCGAAAGAACGCAAACTACTTTAATGTTCAGGGTTTGAAAGACTTTCCACTAGTGCCGCTGGCGGCGTTCAGACACCCCCATATATAGGGGGTCGGTGCTTAGTAGGGCCTTCAGTGGCATATATGGATGGGTTTTCCAAAAGTTTTAACGACTCGTTAACCTGCGGCGCGGTGTGATTCTAATGCCGAAATGTGAATCTTGTTTCACGGGGCAAAAAGCGGCGCTCCGGGGGTCAGCCGGAGCGCCGCGGTGATTCAAAACCAGCAGGGTTAGCGGTGATGCGCCCGCAGGAATTCGAGCGGGTCAATGTAGAAGGACATCACGGCGTTGTAGTTATCGCCGGGCCAGTGTCCCACATTGCTGACGATGGCCGGGTTGCGGGTGATATCAAAGTGCAGGTGGTAGTTGTAGGGCGCGTATTCGGTGATCAGCCCGATGATTTCGCCGCGCTTGACCCGCGCGCCGTTCTGGAAGCGCAGGCTGTAAAGGTGCCCGTAGCGGATATAGACCGGGGCCTCGCCGGGCACTTCATGCTCGATCAGCACCACGCCCTTCCAGCCGCTGCTCAGCGAGCCCGAATAGCGCACCACGCCATCGGCACAGGCATAGACCGGCTGGTCTTTATCGGCCAGGGCGCCGCCCATGCGGTTGAGATCGGCGCCGGTGTGAATGGCATAGACGCCCTTGCGCAGCAGGTAGCGCGAGCCGAGCGTGTTATAGTCGAACCACTCGTCCAGCCAGATGGGGAAGGGCTGCCCGCCAATGTAGATGACGTTGCCCGGTGCGCCCAGCACGGAGTTGCGGCGGGCGGCTTCGGTGCCCACGGGGGCATCAAACACGCCGACCATGTCGCCTTCATCATGGATGGGGTCGGGGGTCGAAATCGGCACCCAGCGGATGGCGCCGAAGGCAATCTCAAACCCTTTGGGGCGGCTGAGTTCGTTGATAAAGGTGGTATCCACCAGGTTCACGCGGCCGCTGTCGTCAAAAACCGGGTCCAGCTCAAAGACGTTGACCAGGGGCTGTCCGGGGCCTTCGGTGCCGCTCAGTTCCACCCACTGGTTGCGGTAGATGTTCTGATTGACCACGCATTTGATCTCGCGGCGGACGGCTGTTTTGTGATCCACCACAAAGTACATCGCATCGCGAATGGTGGCGTGGTTATCGGGCACAAAGACCTGCAGGCGGTATTTGCCGGGGGCGGTCAGGGGGGGCAGGTAGCTGGCAGCCACCGCCTGACCGTTATAGGTGCTGCGGCGGTACCACATGGCATTGCCTTCAATATCGCGCGAGCGCGTCCAGCCCGCTTCAACAGTTGCCGGGTCGCCATAAATATAGACCTGGAACTGGCTGCTGGGGGTGGTGCTGGGGGCAACGGTTACCATCTCAGGATCAGGCATATTGATTCCTCCGAGAAAAATGGGGAAAATGGTCCGCGGCGCAGACCCTGTATTGATTATAGACGGCTTGACGGCAGAGTCAAGCGGGGAAAGCCAGGGATCGGGCGGCAGTTTCGCATAGGTGCTGCGCGACCCTCGCCGCTTCGGCGCTCCGGCGGGAGTACAGGGCCGCGCGCGTCCTGGAGGGGTGCTGCGCGACCCCCTCAACCAGCAATCCTAAATCTCAAATCTAAAATCTAAAATTCCTCTAGCCACCTGACAGTTTTGGGAATCACAGGTAGGTACAGAGCGAGAGATGAATAGGAAGGGCATTGATCAATTGGCGTTCAATGAAGCGCAAACCGATTTGAAAAATGGAGAGATCTCGGCGATCATTGCGGTCGACCAGGGGTCTGCGGCCTTCGTGGATGGTGCGAGCGCCAGTAGAGACCGACCAAACATAGAGCAAGGCTACCGCCAGGGTCAGACAGGACAGGCGCTCGGCGTGATGCAACATGGTGGTTTCCAGGTCAAACCCGTGCCGTTTCAGGTCACCAAACATTTCTTCAATCCACATTCTGCGAGCATAAGCTTGAAGGGTGAGCTTGCGATCCGACAAATTGGTGACCAAACACCAGGGTTCCTTCTCGCCCACAG
>JAGOFZ010000148.1 GCA_017996955.1 Longilinea sp. | reverse complement strand
GCCGATATCCGGCTGGCAATTGCCAGGTCTCGAATTTGCTCATCAAGAAACACAGACACAATTTGTACCGCATATTCGGTTTCAGATAGCTGCCGCTCTTCCCAGCGCTGCGCCTCCTGCTGGCTGACCAGCCGGTAAATGCTGTAGCTCGCGCCTGAAAGGAATACTAACAGGAGCGCGCTTAAGGTTGCCAGTACTGGCCAGCGCAAACTGGATCGAAACCGATGAGAAAACTGGCGACCAGGTTTTCGGGACATATCAACAACGGCCCTTTACGATCGCGGAACGCAATAACAGCTAACTAAATGAATAAAAGGCGTGGAATAACAACCAGTAGATATCATCATAATTATATGCCAGCTTAAGAAATTTGCGACCTACAAATGCATTACAATTATTTAAGAATTCTTCAAACCGGCTTGACTCTTTCTCTCTAAAAGGGTATCATCTCCTTACCCCACCCACCTGGGGGGGGGTAAGGAGAACGCATGAGCAACCCAGACATCACTGCCCGCCTCAAAAATGCCGAAGGCCATCTTCGAGGCATCCAGCGAATGCTGGACGAAGATGCCTATTGTATTGACGTCATCCGTCAAATTCAGGCGGTTCAGGCTGCCTTGAACAAAGTCACCAGCATAATCCTCAATGACCACCTGAATAGCTGCGTTATTACCGCCATCCGCGGGGATGACCCGACTGAGCGCGAGCGCGTTCTCAAAGAAATCAGCGAAGTTTTCGAGGCCTCTCGCAAAGCATAAGGAGATTTACTGTGAATACGCTTATCTATAACATCCCGGCAATTTCTTGCCACCACTGTGTCCACACCATCAAGATGGAAGTCGGTGAAATCCCCGGCGTTCAATCTGTAGAAGGTGACCCCCAGACCAAACAGATCACCATCGTTTATCAGGCCCCTGCCACGCCGGAGCAAATTGAGCAGCTGCTCACTGAGATTAATTATCCCCCGGCTCGGTAAGTCCATTGCGGCGGGCGTCTTACAGTCGCCTGCCGCTTTTTTAACCCGGATCTCACAGTGAATTTATGCCACGTGTGGTAGAATGACCTCACCCCAAATTTCTAAAAAAGCGCCAGGAGCCTAACATGCGAATCGCAGTTGCTTGTGATCACGGCGGTTTTCCGCTCAAAGAAACAGTTGTCCAAACAGTTCTTCAGGCGGGTCATGATGTGCTTGACCTGGGGACAAACAGCCCCGCCGCTGTCGACTATCCCGACTTTGCCGAGCGCGCCGGACGCGCCCTTCAAAATGGCGAAGCTGACCGTGCCATCGTTTTGTGCGGTTCGGGTGTTGGCGCCTGCATTGCTGCTAATAAAATGAAAGGCGTCTATGCGGGCGTCTGCCATGATGTCTATTCAGCCCACCAGGGTGTTGAGCACGATAACATGAACGTGCTTTGCCTGGGCGCCAGAATCGTCGGCATTGAACTGGCGAAAGAACTGGTGGCCGCTTTTCTGAACGCCAAATTCTCTACCGAAGAGCGTCACCGCCGCCGCGTAGCTAAAGTTCTGGAGCTGGAGAAAAAGAACTAACCCGGCCAGCCTTACCCCAAAGCCAGTTGCGCCAGCGCAAAAGCGCCCAGCACACCGGCTTTCCCGGCTAACCCTGGTGGCACAATATAATCATCCATCCCATTCAAAATTGACTCAGCCTGAACATAGCCGTTCAGGCTTTCTTTTACCTTTTGGCGGATCATTGGGAAGAGCTGGGGTTGCTGCATCACGCCGCCGCCCAGGATAATGCGTGTAGGCGAAAGAACGCAGATCAACCCGTGCAGCGCTGAAGCAATCACCGCGGCTTCTTCCTCCCAGGCTGGGTGATCTGCCGGCAGGGTTTGCGCGGGCTGTCCCCAGTGCACCGCCATGGAAGGCCCCGTCGCCAACCCTTCAAAACAATTTTTGTGGAAGGGGCAGACCCCCGTAAAGCCATCGGGGCGGGGGGGCAGCAGCATATGCCCCATTTCTGGATGCACCAGTCCGTGCAGCGGGCGCCCGTTGATCACCGCCCCGCCGCCAACCCCCGTACCAATTGTCAGGTAGAGAAAATTGTCCAGCCCTTTGGCGGCTCCCCACAACCCTTCGCCGAGCGCGGCGGCATTAACATCAGTATCCCAGCCAACCGGCACGCCAAACGCTTTTTCAATCAGGCTGACAAATGGCGTATCGGCCCAGCCAGCTTTGGGCGTGCTGGTAATATATCCGTAAGTCGGTGAGGCGGGGTCCAGGTCCAGCGGTCCAAAGCTGCCAATCCCAATAGCATCCAATCTGATCTGGTGGGCTTGAGCCGCCTCTCTGAAAAATTGCACCGTCGCGCCCAGGGTCTCTTCGGGCGTGGTCGTCGGAAACCGTGTCTCCGCCAGAATTTCCCCCGGCCCCTTGCCAATTGCACACACAAACTTTGTGCCGCCAGCCTCAATACCGCCGTAATATGCCATTGCCTGCCTCCAAATTGAACTCAATTAATCATATCACAATCGAAATTCAAACACAGAAAAATAAAGCGGTATAATCACTTCAATTCGCGCTGACAGGGAACAGCGCAATGGTAAGTATTCCCTGTTATTTTTTGGAGGACTCAGTGATGGATATCTTTGAAAAGTGTTTTTCGTACACAGATGCCAAAGAGGCAATTGCCCGGGGCGTCTATCCCTTCTTCATTCCAATGAGTGAGAATGAAGGCACCGAGACGATTTTTCATGGCCGTCGTCTGATTATGTGCGGATCCAATAATTATTTGGGCCTCACCACCCACCCCAAGGTTCGCGAAGCCGCTAAAGAGGCTATTGACCGCTACGGCACAAGCTGCACCGGGTCGCGCTTCCTCAACGGCACGCTTGAACTGCATGAGCGCCTTGAGTCTGAGCTGGCAGAATGGGTCGGAAAATCTGCCGCCCTTGTCTTCTCCACCGGCATGCAGGTGAACCTGGGTACGGTCAGTTCACTGGTCGGGCGGGATGATATCGTCATCCTGGATAAAGACGACCATGCCAGCATTGTCGATGGCGCCCGCCTGGGCTATGGCAAAATTGAACGCTTCCGCCATAACGATATGCCGCATCTGGAGCGCGTTTTGCAGTCCCTGCCGGAATCGGCCGGCAAACTGATCATTGTGGATGGCCTTTTCAGCATGGAAGGCGATCTGGCTGACCTGCCCAATATTGCCCCCCTGGCCAAGAAATATGGCGCCCGCATCATGGTGGATGACGCGCATGGCATGGGTGTGCTGGGCGGTGGGCGCGGCACTGCGGCACACTTTGGCATCACAGGTGATGTGGACCTGATTATGTCCACCTTCAGCAAATCCTTTGCCTCTCTGGGCGGCTTTGTGGCCGGCGATGAAGATGTCATCCATTATGTCAAGCATCACGCCCGGGCGCTCATCTTCAGCGCCAGCATCCCCGCCCCGAATGCTGCCGCGGCGCTCGCGGCCCTGCAGGTCATGCGCGAAGAACCCGAGCGCATCGCCCGTGTCAACCAGAATGCCGAAAAGATGCGCCAGGGCTATCGCTCCCTCGGCTTCAATATCGGCACCTCCTGCACGCCCGTGGTCCCCATCATCATCGGCGATGATGACCGCACCTTTATGATGTGGCGTCTGCTGTTTGATGCTGGCGTCTTTGTCAACCCGGTCATCAGTCCGGCCACCCCTCCGGGCCGCCAGCTGCTGCGCACCAGCTATATGGCCACCCACACCAATGAGCAGCTCGACCGTGTCCTGGAGATTTTTGCTCAGGTCGGCAAGCAGGTCGGCATCATCTAAAACAAATCACCGGGCGGTTCATCCGCCCGGTTTTGATTTCTCGATATCTTCTGGAATCAGGTTTTATTCCGCCTTCAAAATATACAAAATCCCAATCGTGTTCGGCCCGCAGTGTGAGGCAATGGTTGCCCCAGCCTCTGTAATACAAACCTCTTCAATCGGCGCCAACTTCAGCAGTTCAGCTTTCAAATATTCGGCGTCTTCCTCGCAGCTGGTATGAGTCACAAACACCCGGTGCAGATCCACGCCCGGCAGGCTTCGCTTAAAGCTTTCCAGCATCGAATTCAACGCCTTCTTGCGAGAACCCCCAATCTTTTCCTTGACGCCCAGCGTTCCGTCTGCCCGCACCTCAATCACGGGGCGCAGCCGCAGCATCGAGCCAACCACATGCTGCATGGCGGTACAGCGCCCACCCTTATACAGGTAGTCCAGGGTGTCAATCACGAAAGCGGTGCGCACATACGGCACTGTTCTTTCGATGATTTCTTTAATTTCATCAACTGTCCGCCCCTGGTCGCGCAGTTCAGCCGCCTTCAGCACCAGCAGTCCAATCCCCGTTGACAGATTCATCGAATCAATAACCCGCACCGGCTGATTGGCCATCTCTGCGCCTTTGATGGCGTTTTGCAGCGTTGCCGACAGCTTGGCCGAAATGCCAATGAACAGCTTGTCATTTGGCGTATCAAACAAATTCACAAACTCACTGATGGATGGCGCCGATGTCTTGGGCAGTTCTCCAGATTCATCTGCCAGCGCAAACAGTTCTGCCTGTGTTAGCTCACCATCTTTATAATCGTGCCCATTAATAAAGACGTTGAGGTTGATGACCCGGATTTGGTGCTTTGTGATTAACTCTGGGCTGAGGTCGCAGCAGCTATCGGTAGTGATTTCAATCATGGGATGACCTTTATAATGGCATAATAATCGTGTATTATAGCATAATACCTGAGGTGGTCAAGGTTTTTTGACAAAAAAGAGGTCCAAAGATAGGTGGAAAACACCTTTCTGCATTCTTTAAGATTTGGGGGGCCAGTTAATCATGATACAATCGACCCGCTTGTGCGGAGGATA
>JAGOFZ010000147.1 GCA_017996955.1 Longilinea sp. | reverse complement strand
GGGTGATCCTGCGCTATACGCGGGTAGGCAAGGCAAGCTGGAAGAAAGCCCTGGCTTTTGGGATTGGGTTTGGCGCTTTTGAGGCGCTGGTGCTGGGGCTGGCTTCAGCCGGATCAACCCTGATGGCGATGGTATCGCCGGGGCTGCTGCCCGCCGAATCGATTGCGGCTCTGGCGCAGAACGCCAACCCGCTGTGGGGGCTGGCGCCGGTCTCGGAGCGATTCTTTGTAGTGCTGGTGCACATCTTCTCCAATGTGCTGATGTTCCACGCGATTGCCACGCGCAAGCCAGGTGGCCTATGGATTGCCTTCATTTATAAGACACTGATTGATACACTGGCATCTTATGCGCAGCTGGCTGGGCTGGATACGCTGACCAAAATCTGGACGGTGGAAGCCATCATTGCGGTGTGGGGTGTGTTGGGATGGTTGGGAACGCGCTGGGTAAGCAAGCATTACCCCCAGCAGCCGGAAGGTGAGCCTCTCCCCCAACCTGAAAACCAGGGCCCGGCGTAGGTTATTCGTAGCTCTCGATTGCGGCGGTTTCGCTGACGCGGATCAAAGCGGGTTGATTGAGCAAGGTGATGTGGTAATTGGCATCGCTGGTGACCCAGCCGGCCTTGCGAAACGCGACCATCACCTGGTTGACCCGCTTGCGAGACGCGCCAACCAGCTCAGAAATCTCGCCCTGCGTGAGACGTACTCGAATGGTAGCCGAGCCATCGGCGTTGACCTGCCCATAGCGCTCGGCGAAGGTCAGCAGCTGGCGGGCAACCCGGCCATGGACATCCAGCGCGGCCAGAGCGCGGATGTGCGCCGTGGATGAGCGGACCCGCCGCGAGAGAATGCGCAGCAGGTTCTGCGACAGCGCCGGGATCGTCTCGAGGGCAGCCTGGAAATCGGCCTGCCCCATCCAGAGCGTGGTGGTTGGCTCCATGGTGATGACGCTGGCAGAGCGGCTGATGCGATCCACCAGGCTCATCTCCCCTACTGTATCGCCGGGGCCGAGGATATTGACAATCACCTCGTTGCCGTTCAGCTCGGGCACATAGACCTTGACCGTTCCCTGAAGCAGGATATAGATCACCTGCCCTTCGGCCCCGGCCGTGATGATATCTACGCCACCCGGAAAGTTACGCAGGTGCAGCCGGGCAGCCAGATAATCGCACTGCTCGGGAGTGAGGCCATTGAGCAGCGGGATTTGAGCCAGGGTTTGAGGCGAGACAGGGGACATGGGAATTCTGGATAAGCAAAACGGGGATTGGACAGCGGTTAACATGCCGCACCTCCTATTATAGCCGAGGAAAGGTCCATTCAGCTTACAGCCAGGGGGAGATTTATTTTTGAGGTTTGCATGTCAAGGCCGGCAGCCAGGTCAATTTCAAGACCTTCGGCGGCGACCAGCACGTCGGGGAAAAGGGCCTGAGCCTGAACAGCCACCTGGTCGAGCCGGGCATCATCGTATTCGGGAGCGTGATGGAAGAGCGCCAGGCGCTGGGCGCCAGCCGAGGCGGCCGCCTGACAGGCCATGCTGACAGTGGAATGACCATAGCCCTGGGTGATTGAAATGCCGGGCAGCAGCCCCAGGTAATGTTCATCGGTGTACTGGGCATCGTGGATCAGCAAGGATGCGCCACGGGCAAAGGCCGCCAGGCGTTGATCGCCGTTTACATAGCCTTCAGTGTCGGTGGCATAAACAACGGAGAGTCCATTCCAACTGATTTTGTAGTGCATCACGCCGTTGGGGTGGGCATAGGAACGCAGTGAGCGCACCTGAACCACATCGGCATGGTCATACTGGGCAGCTTCGCTGGTGGGGCGAACCGTAACGCCGCCGACTGCCTCACCAATGAGCAGCAGGTCAGTCTCGCGCAGGGTACCGAAAGTAATGCGGGCGTTCAGGTCTGCCAGGCGCAGGGGAAAATAGGGCGGCTGCATAACCGACTCAAGGGTCATTTGCGGGTCGGCCCCGAGCAGATTGGGGCCGAAGAGGTGCAGGTTGGCATTGGGGAAATGGACCGGCACAAAGAACGGAAAGCCCTGGGTATGGTCATGATGGAGGTGGCTGAGCAGAAGCGTGGCTTCCAGCGAGCCGCCGCGTTCACGCGCCCGGCGAGCCAGGCTGCGCCCCAGCGGGATGATACCGGTGCCGCTGTCAAGGATGATGGTGCGGCCATTCACTTCCAGCTCAACGCAGGGGGTATTTCCGCCATAGCGGATGGTCTCGGGGCCAGGGGTAGGGTAACTGCCGCGCACGCCCCAGAAACGAACTTTGAAGGTGGGTTTGGTCTCCATGGTCATTCTCCTTGATAATGGACTGTTGCAGTCTCATTATCCTCTTTGATGACAGGGTTCACAAGGAAATATTTCCCACCCCGGGTGAGAAGTATGGGACAGGTTCTACAAAATTTGACCTGAGGGGTATGATTTGAGTAAAATGGGGACATTGCAATGAAGGAGACAATGCCGATGATTGATCAAAACTTACCCCATGTTGTGATCCTGGGGGCTGGGTTTGGAGGACTGCGCGCTGCCCGCGCCCTGGCAAAACAACCCGTGCGGGTTACGCTGGTGGACCGGAATAACTATCACCTGTTTCAGCCGCTGTTGTACCAGGTGGCTACGGCGGGCATCTCGCCGGATGAGATTGCCTACCCGGTGCGGGCCATTTTGCGCCGCCAGAAGAACCTGGAATTTCGGATGGCTGAGGCGCAGCGCGTCAACCTGGCAGCTAAAACCCTTGAAACGAACACCGGCCATATGCCTTATGACTATTTGATTCTGGCCGCTGGCGGGCAGACCAACTTCTTTGGGCTAGATGCCATTGCCCGGCATGGCTTTGGATTAAAAACCTTGACCGATGCCACTAACATCCGCAACCACATTTTGAGCTGTTTTGAGCGCGCAGCGCAGGAACCCAACCCGGACACCCGGCGGGCGCTGCTGACGTTTGTGGTGGTGGGCGGCGGGCCTACCGGAGTGGAATGTGCCGGGGCGATCTCGGAACTCATTCGGCTGGTGCTGTCAAAGGATTATCCGGCGCTCAATCTGAAAGAGGTGCGCATTTTGCTGCTGGAAGCAGCCGACCGCCTGGTAACCCACCTGCCTGCCAGCCTGGGCGAGGAGACTGCCCGTTCGTTGTGGCAGAAGCATGTGGAGGTGCGCTTTGGAGCGGCGGTGGACGATTTTGATGGTGAGCGTGTGACGCTGAAAGGCGGCGAGATTATCCCCACCCATACGGTGATCTGGGGCGCGGGGGTGCGGGCGGCGAGCATCATGGATACGCTGGGGGCCGAACAGGGCGCTCAACGCCGAGTGGCGGTGCTGCCCACCCTGCAATTGAAGGAATACCCCGAAGTGTTTGTAATTGGTGATGCCGCCCTGCTGACGGGTGAGGATGGCCGTCCGCTGCCGATGGTGGCGCCGGTTGCCATGCAGCAAGCCGAGACCGCCGCAGACAACCTGGCGCGGCAGATCAAGGGGGAAGCCTTGAAGCCCTTCCGCTACCAGGACCCTGGAGCAATGGCGACGATCGGGCGCAATCAGGCGGTGGCGCGGCTGGGCAAGCTGGAATTTCACGGGTTTATGGCCTGGATGATCTGGCTGGTGGTGCATTTGATGCAGTTGGTGGGTTTTCGCAACCGGTTGGTGGTGCTGATCAACTGGGCCTGGGATTACTTATTCTATGACCGGGCCGTGCGGTTGATTGAAGGTGAGCGGTGCCAGGAATAAGCACTGAATTCCGGGAAGACGATAAGCCATTCACAACCCGAGGCAAGAGCGCCCACGTAGAGATCTTGCCTCGGGTTGTAAAATCGGTGTAAAAAAGGTTGGGGGATGTAAAATCTGCAGCGGCGGGGCAAAATTTTGCTATAATCAAATGGTTCGTTCTATCATTTTGCTGTCCGGGAGGGACATATGAATTCGTTATTTGCAACTGAAAGACTGAAAGCCTTACTGGGCTTTCCATTTCGCGATCCTAAAGCAGGGCAGAAGTTTTTGATTGGATCGCTGCTAAGTTTCGCACAGTTTATCATCCCCATCCTGCCTGGGATTGTTATTTTGGGCTATATGTCGCAGGTGCTGCGCCGCGTGACGCAAGGCAGCGGCGAAGCCACCATGCCCGAGTGGGATAACTGGGGCGAATTGTTTATGGACGGCCTGAAGGTTTTTGGGGCAGTATTTGTTTATTCGCTACCCATGATTTTGATTGTCAGCGCACTTTACTTCTTCATGTTCGCGCCATTGATTGCGATACCATTCCTGGCAGAGGCCAACGGCGACATGGCAGGCCCAGCAGCTATTTTTATACTGATAACTCAGCTTTTCATGTTTTTGATGATTTCTGTGATGATGGTCGTTTATGTCATCTATATCATTCTCCTGCCGCCAATGATGGCGCATACTGCGGCAAAGAATGAGTTTGGTGCGGCATTCCAGATTGGTAAATGGTGGAAGATTTTCCGAGCGAATTTCAGCGGTTTTGTGGCGGCATTGATCATCATGATCGGCGTGTATTCTGTGATGATATTTGGGATACAAATCCTATATATGACGGTTGTGCTTTGCCTCCTGATCCCGCTCATCATGGCACCCGTTGGCTTTTACATTCGTTTGATTATGTTTGCACTCCTGGGTGAAGTTTATCGGGCGGGGAATGATAAAGTTACCCCACCCGAAGCTGTGGCCGAGATTGCGGCTTAGGCCTGACGACAAATTGTAAAAAACCGGCTGGTGAAAATCCAGCCGGTTTTTTGTCAGATTAGAGACCTGCCAGGGCAGCAAAGTTGAGCAAGGGACCCGGGAAAAAGCTGAGCAGCACCAGCAAAACTGCCAGAGCCACAGCCA
>JAGOFZ010000146.1 GCA_017996955.1 Longilinea sp. | reverse complement strand
CGCGCACCACGTATTGGTAGATCTGCCCCAGCAGGGCGGCGTCGTCGCCATAGACCTGATATAACTGCTGGTAGGCTTTGGCGCGCAGATCGGGGTCGGCATGGCGGGCATAGACCATCAGCTCACCGCGGGTCATTTCGCGCACTTCGCCGTCAACTTCCATTTTAAAGACGTAGCGATTGGTGATGGCATCATAGAGATGGGTGAGGGCGCTGATGCCCGTGACATCTTTAATATTGATGATTTTTTCTTCCGGCTCGGTGAGGGTATGCGGTTTGAAGTGGCGCATTTCTTCAAGCCAGTAGCGATAATCGCCCGATTCGGCCATCAACCGTTCAGCGGTCTGGTCAGAGACGCCCTTCCACCACAGGCTGAAGAACAGGGTCTCGTTCATCAGACCCGCCAGGAACTGCTCCACGCGCCCCAAGAGGGCAACGGCCTTTTGATTCTGGGTATCGCCGGCGAACTGCAGATGGGCAAAACCGCCCAGGCGGGAGGCCTGGTAATCAATAGCTTCAAGCTTGCGAATCAGCGCAAGAAAATCGGCGGTGGTGATGGATTCGGTGAGCTGCGGGCGCAGAGCGGCAAATGCCTGCACCTGGTCACGCAGCTGGGTAAAGGTGGCTTCCAGTTCGGGGCTGTCAGCAGCCGGGTAGAGATCGGCCAGATCCCAACGGGTTTGAGTATAGGCAGTCATTCAACGTACTCCTGAAGTAGATGTAAATTCCGGCAGCTTTTAGGGCTGCCGGTGAATAGACGCAGAAGATTATTTTTTCTTGCCGCCAAGCAGGCTGCCAATGGTGCCAGCTACACCCGCGGCATCACCTTTCAAAACAGCATCTACCTGTGCAGCGATGGGGGCGGGCAGCTTCTTTTTGAGGAAGCCCAGCACGGTTTCGATGGCAACCTTCGACATATCGGCGCTCAGGCCGGTCTTCTTGGACACAAGCTTGACCAGTTCTTCCATTGTAACCTCCCGGTTTGAAAATGTAGAACCAGTATAATCCAAGAAGCATTGAAAATCAAATTACATCAGGGTTTTGCCAGCGCCAAAAATTCAAATGCGCCATCCCGCACAACCATCAGCACCGCGTTTTTGACGGCGTTTCCCGAATCATCAATCGTGATGCTGCCGGTAACCCCGGCAAAATTGCGCGTGGTAGCCATGGCATCTCGAATGGCAGTGGGGTCTGCCGATTGGGCACGCTCAATTGAATCCAGCACCAACCGGTAGGCGTCGTATCCCAGGGCGGCAAAGGCGCTGGGGGGTTCGCCGTAACGAGCCTCAAACTGGGTGACAAACTGCTGTGCCAGGGGCGAATCGGGGACTTCGGCAGAGAAGTGTGTGCTGAAGACTGCGCCCTCAACCGCCTCGCCGCCAATGGAGAGCAGTTCGGGGGCCTCCCAGCCGTCCGAGCCGAGGAAGCGCCCGGTGTAGCCCAGGTCGCGGGCCTGCTGCATCAGCCGGGCGGCATCGCCAAAATAGCCAGGGATGTAGATTGCTTCGGCGGTCATTGAGAGGGTGATTTGATCGGTAAAGTCTTCATCGCCATCACTGTAGGCCACCGTGGCAACAATCCCGTCGGCACTGCCCGTCAGCTCAAGCCAGGACTGCCGGAAATCATTTGCCAGGCCGACCGAATAGGCCTGGGTGATGTTGTAAATAATGGCAATGCGGCCAATTTCTTGATCCACCGCATACTGGGCCATCACCCGGGCCTGGAAGGGGTCAATGTAGCTGACGCGGAAGTAATAGTCTCGCCCGGTGGTGACGAGCGGGCTGGTGGGTGAGCAGCCCATCACCGGGATGCCGGCGGCTTCGGCCACGGCCCCGCCGGCAATGGCATTGGATGAGCCGTAGCTGCCGATGATGGCAATCACATGTTCCTGCTCGATCAGGCGGTTGACGACAGACGCAGATTCATAGCGGTCGCTGCGGTTATCCATCAATACCAGGCGCACCGGCAGACCCAGTGCACTGCTGTCCTGCTCATAAGCCAGATTGATGCCCTGCATGGTTTGCTGCCCGCCCTCAGCCTGAAAACCCGTCATCGGTTCATAGACGCCGATGATTATCTCACTGGGTAAGGTCGCAGTTGGTTTGGGGGAGCAGGCTGTTAAGATCAGCCCCAGCAGCAGCAATGTGGTGGTCAACAAAGGGAATGTTTTGATTCGCATGACCTCTCGCCTGGTTGCCCCTTTGTACAGGAAGATTAATTTTTGATGAATCCGGGTGCTTATTAGTATACAACAAATGGGCAAAACACAAGCGCAAAATCTCAGCGGATTCGAAATTTATGAGTCATACGGGCATAGAAAGAGAGCAGGTGAACCAGGGGCAGCGAGCGCCGGGCAAAGAGACGGGCTTGCGGCAGGGCAGCTCGCAGGCTGGCGGGGTCATCAAAAGCAGGCAGGGCAAGCAGCGCCCGCCCCACCTCAAACGGGGCATGGGCGTCGGACCCGGCGGTGCCGGGCAGGTGATGTTCGGCGGCAAACTGCTGCGCCTCAAGATTCTGCTGTGCGGTATAACAGCGGGCGTTGAAGATTTCGATGGCATCGACCAGCGGGGCAATTTCCAGCAGGTCGGGCAGGGCCCAGCCGCTGCGCTGACGGTCAAAGGGGTGTGAGACGCTGATAAAAGCGCCCTGGGCGCGCAGGCGGGCTATGGCTTCCAATGGGGGCAGTTTTTTGGGTACCTCTTCGGTCACAAAAGCTGCCAGCAGTTCGCCGCGGGTGGTCAGCACCTCTTCGCCCACAATCACGCGCTCGGGGGCCAATTGACGGGCAGCCAGCGCCCCGGCGATGGTGTTATGGTCGGTAATCACAATTCGATCCAGCCCGCGCCGTTCGGCCAATTGCAAAAGCTGCGGCAGTTGGTTCAGGCTGTCGCGCGACCAGCGGGTGTGGACGTGAAAATCAACTTTGAGGGTTGTCGTCATGCTGCCTCTTTGGAGATGGGGTGAAGCCGAGCAGATCACGCGAGAAGAGCCAGGTGAGCAGCCCCAGCGCAATGCCAAACCAGAAGGTTGCCAGCCGGATGAGCAGTGTGGCAGCCGAGGCCGTGGCGGGGTCCAGGCCATAGAGCAGGGCCAACATGCCGGCGATGGAAGCCTCGGCGGCGCCCAGGCCGCCCGGCAGCGCCGAAGCCGCACCCACAACGGTGGAAAAAGCCAGCACAAAGACCGCCAGCCCCAGCAGTTCCAAACCAGGGGGCAGCCCCAGCCCAAGCAAAATCAAGTAGAAGCCGATGCCCTCGCCCAGCCAGGAAATGGTCCCCAGGCCAACGCCCACCAGCATGGCGCCGGGCCGAAAGAGCATAAAGCTGCCTTCATAAAATTCACGCAGCGCCGGGATGAAGCGTTTTATAAATGGAATCCGTTCGCCCAGGCCCAGGGCCCAGTACGCCGCCGGGCGGATCTGAGAGCCAATGACCAGGATCAGCAGCAGGCCCAGCACCAGGGCAAAGGCCGGCCAGTAGCGCGGGTAGGCAATGACGCCCAGGGTGGAGAGCGCCAGCACCGCCAGACCATCGCTGATGCGTTCTGCCACAACCACCGAAACGCCACGCGCCACCGGGACACCGGTTCGCTGTTCGAGCCAGACGCCTTTGAGCACCTCACCGACCTTGCCGGGGGTGACCGCCAGCGGAAAGCCCGCCACAAAGAGCCGGGCGCTTTCCAGCAGGGGCAGGGTGTGGACGCCGATTTGCCCCAGGTAATAGTGCCACTTGAAAAAGCGGAGCGTGTAATTGAACAGGGTCAGCAACAGCGCCAGCGGAAAAGCGGCCCAGTTGAAGCTTTGCAGATGGGCGCCAACCTGCTTCAGATCCCCCAGCAGGGCCAGGCCAATGAGAACCAGAACGCCCAGCATCAGCCCCGGGATCATCCGCCGGAGGATGGCATTGGGTGGCGTGTGGGCAGAGGCATGCATAGGGTTGATTATACCCGGTGCCGTGCAGTTTGTGATTTGTTGGAACTTTTGTTGACAGAACAACGTCTATGGTATATTTGGTGTATTCTACTTTTATGTCTGGCAGGCGCCGAAGCCTGCACTTCAAGAGGATTTCCCATGACCGAAATGGACATTGAACTCAATCACGAAGAAAAGCCCCGCCGGATGCGCTGGGATTGGCTGCTGCCGGTATTTCTGCGCCCCAAGCGCACCCTGACCGAAGTTGTGGCTCAGGAACATGGCGTCTGGCTGGTGCCGCTGCTGGTCCTCAGCATCCTGGTGATCTTGAATGTGGTGGCGGGAGCATCGGCGCGCCGCGCGGCCGTCATGGAAGCGCAGAGCGGCGAACTGCCCTACGGGTTTGAATATTGGACGCCCGAAGAACAAGAGCAGTACTTTAGCGCGCTGGCACGTTCGGCCAGCCCGGTGAACCTGTATGTCTTCCCAATTCTGGGCGGCGTGGCAGGCATCTGGATTACCTGGTTTTTGCTGGGCAGCATTTTACACCTTTCACTGACACTGGCAGGCAGCCGCAGTTCCAATGCGGGGGCGCTCAACCTGACCGCCTGGGCCAGTATGCCGATTGCCATCCGGTTGATTGTGCAGGCCATTGCCGTGCTGGCCTCGGGGCACGTGATTCAGAGCGCGGGGCTCTCGGGCTTTGCCCCGGTTGAAGCACCGTTCTGGAGCGCGGTGCTCAAGCTGTTGGATATTTACCTGATCTGGCAGTTTGTTCTGCTGCTGGTCGGTGTGCTGCCGCTTTCGGGGCTTTCACGCCGCAAGGCCTGGGTTGCCACCCTGATTGCATTTTTGATTGTGCTGACGCTGCGGGCGCTGCCAGCCTTTATTGGCGCCAAGCTGAGCGGCCTTTCGACAGGCGGATTCTTCTACTTCTAAGCCAATGGACGATACTGCTTTCAT
>JAGOFZ010000145.1 GCA_017996955.1 Longilinea sp. | reverse complement strand
TGCAAAATCCAAAATCCTGGCCTGGGCAGATGACATTCTATATTATGCCCGCCTGCATAGTGGAATAAAACAACCACTACGATACAATGGCCCAACAATACAGATTTTTAAAGTCAATCGTTAGTTATTTGATCGCTTCATAATTGTTTTTGAATATTGCTTGTAAAACAAGAAATTATGTTCTATAATAAGAACATGAGCAGTTCACTTGATCAACTTCACCTCTTGACCGATCAGATGCACCTTGAACCCGACCTGGACCAGGGTGCCCATCCCCCGGTTTGCGGCACATCTGAATCCGACCCCGGCATGATCTACCGCCCTGCCGGCGGCCCCTGCAAGGCTGTCCTCAAGACCCTGCTCACCTCTGCCTGCGAGCGGGACTGTTTCTACTGCCCCTTCCGCGCCGGGCGAGATTTCCGCCGCGCCACCATGCAGCCCGATGAAATGGCCTCTGCCTTCATGCACATGCATCGCTCCGGCGCGGTGGATGGCATGTTCCTGTCCTCTGGCGTGGCTGGCGGCGGCATCCGCACCCAGGACCGTCTGATCGACACTGCCGAACTGCTCCGCCAGCGCCAGGACTACCGCGGCTACCTCCACCTCAAAATCATGCCCGGCTCAGATCGTGACCAGGTCTTGCGCGCTATGCAGCTTGCCGACCGCGTCTCCATCAACCTGGAGGCCCCCAATGACCGCCGTTTGGCGCAGCTTGCCCCGCACAAGGTTTTTCTCGAAGAACTCTTGCGCCCACTGCGCTGGGCAGAGCAGATACGCCGCACCCTGCCCGGTCAGCAGGGCTGGCACGGGCGCTGGCCCTCCCTGGTCACCCAGTTTGTGGTTGGCGGTGCCGATGAAACTGATCTGGAACTGCTTTCCGCCACCTCCTACCTTTACAGCCAGCTTCATCTGGCCCGGGTCTATTTTTCCGGCTTCAACCCCGTCTCTGATACGCCCCTCGAAAATCGCCCACCTGAAAATCCCTGGCGTGAGTTCCGCCTCTATCAGGCCTCCTTCCTGCTGCGTGATTATGGCTTTGACCTGGAAGATCTGCCATTGACCCCTACTGGCAGCCTGCCCCTGGAAGCCGACCCCAAGGTCCTCTGGGCGCAGGCCAATTTGAGCCAGGCCCCGGTGGAAATTAACCGCGCCGACCGCCCGCAGCTCCTGCGCGTCCCCGGCATTGGCCCCCGCAGTGTTGAAAAACTGTTGGCCGCCCGCCGCCTGGGGCAGCTCCGCAGCCTCGAAGCCCTGCGATCTCTCGGCGTCAACGCCCGCCGCGCCGCTCCCTTCATCCTCCTGGATGGTCACAAGCCTCCCCTCCAGCTCCCCCTCTTCTAATCGAAAGCCCCCCTGCTCCACAACCCCACAAAATTACTCCAACCAGTAACTCCACCCCACATCATCCATAAAACCCTCCTTATCAGCCCGATCTGCCTTATCAGCGAAATCCGTGTAATCAGCGGTCATAATCAGTGAAATCAGTGGTTCCGGTTTGCATTCCCCCTCCAATTCGAGTAAAATAGACAAATCTTATCAAGAATTAGGAGGCGCATCCTTTGGCAAAGCGAACCGCAAAACCCAAGCCCAAACCCGGGCCAAAAGCCAATTCCAACCTCTGGCTCTGGCTCATTCTAGGCGGTGCTGTCCTGGCGCTGGTCATAGTTGCAATCACAGCCAACCCGCGTCAACCATCTGCCGCAGCCACCATTCTGCCCCCGACCGTTGTGCTTCCCACGCTTCCCAGTAGCTCACCCACGGCCCCTATCACTCCTGCAGTCAAAACCGAACTTCCCACCATCGCGGCCGCTGCCCCCAACCCTGCCGTGCTGGTCACCCCCGACCCCACCTGGCCCTATCCCGAAATCCCCCGCGTCACGCTGGAAGGCGCCCGGGCGGCATTTGATTCCGGCGTTGCCGTGATTGTGGACACCCGTTCCGCCGAATCCTTTGCCCAGAGCCATGCCGCGGGTGCCATTAATATCCCGGTTAACGAGATGGAAGCCCTCTATACCCAGCTTGACCCCAACCAGTGGATCATTCCCTACTGTACCTGAGGGCACGAAAATGCAAGCGCCGGTCTGGCGCGATTCCTGCTGGATAAAGGTTTTACCAATGTCACTCCCCTGCTGGGCGGTTACACGGCCTGGCTAAACGCCGGGTACCCCACCGTACCTTAATCACTGACAATCAAAAGCCCGGCTCTTGGCCGGGCTTTTTTTATTTTCCTAAAGGTCAAAGTACATTTGAATTTCATACGGATGTGGGCGAGATCGCACCTGCAGGTCTTCGGCCCGCTTGCCCTTCACCCAGGTCCGCAGCATTTCCTCGGTGAACACGCCGCCTTCCAGCAGGAAGTCATAATCGGCTTCCAGTGCATCCAGCGCCTCTTCCAGCGAAGTCGGCAGGCTCTTGATTGTGGCGCGTTTTTCCGCCGGCCATGAGAAGATGTCATCATCAATCGGGCCAAATCCAGCCGGGGTTGGGTCAATCTTGCGCCGGATCCCGTCCAGGCCAGCCATCAATTGTGCTGCCATCGCCAGGTAGGGGTTACAGGTCGCATCGGGGGGGCGGAACTCAAAGCGTACTGTGTCTGGCTGGGTGGCATACTTGGGCACCCGGATGGCCGCACTGCGGTTACCGCTGGAGAAGAACGCACTGATCGGTGCTTCAAATCCAGGCACCAGACGGCGGTATGAGTTCGTGCTGGGATTGGTAAATGCCAGCACTGCCGGAGCGTGGGTCAGCAGCCCGCCGATGTAATAAAGCGCCGTCTTGCTCAGCAGGTTCGGCCCCTTGGCATCATAGAACAGGTTCGCCCCGTCCCTCAGCAGTTGCTGATGGAAGTGCATCCCGCTGCCCGCCTCGCCATACAGCGGCTTGGGCAGGAAGGTGACCGTTTGCCCCGCCGCATTGGCAACCATTTTGCTGATGTATTTGATGACCAGCGAAGCATCCGCTGCCGCCAGCAAACCCATCAACGGCGTCTCAATTTCGCACTGACCAGGCCCACCCACCTCGTGATGATGATATTTGACCGGTACGCCAACCTGCTCCAGCGTCATCACCATTCGGGCGCGCAGGTCATAGGTCTGGTCGCGGGGCGGAATGGCATGGTACCCCCCGTGCAGCGGCAGCAAATGTCCATCACCGCCCTGAACGCTGTTCCATTGTCCTTCGTACGCATCCACCCGGTAGCTGGCTGCGTTGACAGTGTTTTCCAACACCACATCGTTGAAAACATAGAACTCAAATTCCGGCCCCCACAGGCTTTCGGTTGCAAAGCCACGCTCCTGCATATAGGCCTCGGCCCGTTGAACCACAATGCGCGGATCCCCGGCAAAGCGTTCTTTGGTGTCTGCCTCCACCGTGTCGCAGATGAAGCTCAGCGTGGGCATTTCCCAGAAGGGATCCAAAAATCCGGTCGTCAGGTCCGGGATTAATGCCATGTCGCCGGCCTTAACACTCTTGAAGCCAACACTGGAGCCGTCAAAGCCAATCCCGGCTTCCATCAATTCGGGCGTGAACTCACTGGCAGAAATGGTCACATGGTGCCAGCGACCCCATAAATCGCAAAACTTAAGGTCAATCATGCGAATATCATTTTCGCGCACGAACGTTGCCGCCTCAATAAAGTCCTGGAACATGGTTTCTCCTCTTGAATTTGTTTTTATTTTGAAGGGCTGCATGCAGCCTTACTTCTTTTTCCGTGTCAACGCCCAGATGCCCAGCCCTGCCAGCGCCGCCACAGCCGCCGTAGCGGCCGCCGCGGTGATGACCGTCTTGGGCTCCATCCCCGGCATCACAACTTCGCCGTCCCCATAACTGCGGAACAGCCTCCCCCATTGGGTTTGCAGCGCTTCTTCCACGCGCCGCCGTCCCACGAACGGGTACCAGTACACGTTATGATAGAAGTTGCTCGCAAAGAAACTCCACGGCACCAGCGGCGATTGCAGCAAAGGCTTTTCCAGCGGCTTGAGCGCCCCGTGATAAATCATCTTCTGCCCGCGGGATGCAAAAGTGTCTTCCTGTTTGAAGTGCCAGGCGGGTTCCTGTTCAATGTCGTAACCCACAATCTCAATCTCGCGGGGATCGCCCACACCCAGCCCCATCTCGTGCGCCATGCGGATAAACGGGATAGACATCGGGTCGAACCCCTGCAGCTTGGCTGAGATCGCATCAATCGCCACCTGATCCGCTGAAGCCAGCAGGATATTTTTCTCATGCCAGCGCATTGCACGCGGCCCCGGGCCATCCCCGGCAAAGGTTCCATCCATCACCGCAAAAATGCCCGGATGAATTTCCTGCTGAATGCGCAGCAAATCAACCAGGGTTTCGTGAATTACGCTGTGTGTCCAGTGCCGGTTGCGGTGCAGCAGTCCGCCAAAGGCATTCTTCATTGCCCCGGTAATGGTCGTAAAGACATGGGTCTTTACCGTGGGCAGATGCACAATGTTCCGTCCAATCAGGGCTTTCGGAATGAATACACCCTCCGGAAAAACCCGGTCCAAGACCAGGTAATCGCCGTGCCGCAGCTCATACTGCTGCCACTCAAACTGCTGCTCATACAAGTACATGCAGGGCACGTTGCATTTATCGGTCACAAACCGATGCTTGTTATTGGCTTCGCCGTCTCGCGTATTGACCACCACCGTATCGTTGTGAATCCCCATGATGTCGGGGTATCCCAGCCGCTGCAGGGTGCGGATGGTGCCTTCCAACTGCCAGGGCGTGCTGGAGCAGGCCGGGTACCAGGTCTGCCATGAGATGTTAATTTTGATTCCCGTCGGTACATTTTTCGGCAGCGCCTGTTCCACGCCAGCCATCACCATCAGGCGGTCAATATCTTCCAGCACCGTTTCCGGTGATGTTTTCAGAACGGCAA
>JAGOFZ010000008.1 GCA_017996955.1 Longilinea sp. | reverse complement strand
AGGCCGCCTGGGCTGATCTGACAGCCTGGGCCGTGATTCCCTTTGAGCAAATTGAGCCGCGTTGGAAGGTTTTGAGCCTGGATGGTCAATCGCCCCTGCACAAAGACTTTGACCCAACCGCCTACCCATTGAGCATTTCGATATCGCTCCTGGCCAGCGACCCGGCCCTGGGTGAAACCCTGCAAACGCAGTTCAGCGCCGCCCTGCCTGTCACCAACCGGGATCCCAACCGCCTGACCACGGTGATCCTTACCGGCGTCACCGCGTTGGTGCGCGCTACCGCTTCCGAGATGGAATACTACGGCGTCACCCACCCGGCTGAATTTATCGGCCCCACGCTGGCTGAAGCGGACATCACCCACATCAGCAACGAAATCCCCTTCGATAAAAAATGCCCGCACCCCAAAGACAATACCAGCCCAGACCTGGCTTTTTGCTCGCGCGACAGATACCTGGAACTCCTGCAAGTTGTCGGCACCGATGTCGTTGAGCTAACCGGTGATCACTTTCAGGATTGGGGCGCTCCGGCCATGCTCCATACCCTCGACCTGTATAAAGAGCAGGGCTGGCCTTACTATGGCGGCGGCGCAAATATTGAAGAAGCCCGTCAGCCCGTCCTGTTTGAGCATAACGGCAATAAAATCGCCTTTATTGGCTGCAACGCCAAACCCCCGGGTTATGCCCAAGCCAGCGAGCAGCTCCCCGGCGCTTATCACTGTAACATGGATTACATGACCGCCGAGGTCCGACGCCTGCGCGCTGCCGGCTACCTGCCTATCGTCACCTTCCAGCATGAGGAATTTTACGAGTGGATTGCCCGCCCGTCTCTGGTTGAAGATTTTCACCTCATGGCCGATGCTGGCGCCGTGATCGTCAGCGGCAGCCAGGCGCACCAACCTCACGGCATGGAATTTTATGATGGCGCCATGCTGCGCTATGGCCTGGGCAACCTGTTTTTTGACCAGTACACCTGGTGCGATGCTTGCGATGAAGCCTTCATTGACCGCCACGTGTTTTATGAGGGTCGCTACCTGGGCGCCGAACTGCTCTCCATCCAGTTTGTAGACTTTTCCCGCCCGCGGTGGATGACCCCCGAAGAACGTCAGCAATTGCTGACCAAAACCTTCCAGGCCAGCGGTTGGCTGGAAGCCGAAGACAAATAATCAAAAAAACGGAGGATTTGAATAATGGGATTAAAACCCGACCACTGGATTCGCAAGATGGCGCTGGAACATAAAATGGTCGAACCATATGTGGACACGCAAGTCCGCGAGGGCGTGATTAGCTACGGCCTGTCATCTTACGGCTATGATATTCGTGTAGCCGACGAATTCAAAATCTTTACCAACGTCTTCTCAGCGGTTGTGGATCCCAAGAATTTTGATCCCCGCTCGATGATTGACTTCAAAGGCGATGTCTGCGTCATTCCCCCCAACTCATTCGCCCTGGCTCGCACCATTGAATACTTCCGCATTCCGCGCGGCGTGCTGACGGTCTGTTTGGGCAAAAGCACGTACGCCCGCTGTGGCATCATCGTTAACGTGACCCCCTTTGAGCCGGAGTGGGAGGGCTTTGTTACCCTCGAAATTTCCAATACTACCCCGCTGCCTGCCCGCATTTATGCCAACGAAGGCATTGCCCAGGTGCTGTTCTTTGAAGGCGATGAAGTTTGCCAGACCTCCTACGCTGATAAAAAAGGTAAATACCAGCGCCAATCTTCAATTGCCTTGCCCAAAATCTAGTCCCTGCTAATCTAATCACGTGGAGGGAGCGGTATGACCTCGCCGGAATGTTTCTTCTCTCTGGACCCGCGCAGCTACACGCTGCATGTCAATTCTCCCGATGATTCTCTTCCATTTGTAAAAGGTGCGCCATTTTTTGCTTTCTACTGGCAAAATGGGCGGCTCTACCGTCTCCCAGAGCAGCCACCCAAATCATCAGTTGGCGAGTGGCAGCCCGTGCCATCACCACTGGGATCGCTGCTTGCTGTCAGTCACCACTTTGCGCCAGATCGCCAGGGCGTTGTCCTCACGATCACACTGGCGACCTGTGCTGACCGCCCCCTGTTTTTCTGGAAGCTGGCGATAGAAAACCAGGGCAAGCTGCCCATCACAGTGGATCATTTCGCCCTCATGCAGGTTGCCTTGAGTGATATGGGTCTGGATGTCGCCGATGATCTGGCCTTTCACGCCAACGGCTGGCAGTCCTGGTCCCATACCGCCACCTATGGCGCCGCGCAGAAGCAGCGTCAGTCAGTTTTGGGCCCGCTCCAATGCCCCATGGTCTATAACGATTCCACCCCGCGCTTGCGCGGGCGTGGACATTTCTCCAGTGACTTTTTTGCGGTGCTGGGCAGCCGCCGCAAACGTACTGCCCTGCTGACCGGGTTCCTTTCTCAACAGCAGCAGTTTGGTTCGGTGGTTGCCAATCTGAAATCTACCGGTCGGCTTCACCTCATCGCCAGCGGTGACCATGCTCGTCTCGATCCAGGCTGCACCATGGAAACCGATTGGGCGGTCCTGTTCCCGTTCCACGTTGATCAACCCGATGCCCTGGCGCCTTACTTCCAGGCGGTTGCCGATTGGCATCAAGTCCGCTTTCCAGCCAACCCACCCACCGGCTGGTGTTCCTGGTACCACTTCTACACCAAAGTCACCGCTGAAGATATCCGCCAGAACCTGCAGGCCATTGTCTCTCTGCGAGATGAATTGCCCTTGCCCCTGGTGCAAATTGATGACGGCTTTGAAGCTGCCGTGGGCGATTGGTTTGACTTCCGCCCCACCTTCCCTGCTGGCGTTGCCGTTTTGGCCGATGAAATCAAGGCTGCCGGGCAAACCCCCGGCCTGTGGCTGGCGCCGTTTATCCTCGAGTCGAACTCCCGGCTCGCCAGAGAACACCCCGGCTGGCTGCTGCGAGACACCCGCGGCCGCCGCGTCAATGCCGGCTTTGTCTGGAACAATCTCGCCGCGGCCCTCGATATTACCGTCCCCGATGCACTGGATTACGCCTGCCGGGCGGTTTCCACCGCTGCGCATGATTGGGGCTTCCCCTATCTCAAACTGGACTTTTTGTATGCTGCCGCACTGTCCGGGCGTTACAGCGACCCAACCCGCACCCGCGCCCAGGTTTTGCGGAATGGCCTCGAAGCGCTGCGTCAGGCCGCTGGCCCCGATACCTTTCTGCTCGGCTGCGGCATGCCGCTGGGTTCGGGTCTCGGCCTCTTTGAGGCCAATCGGATTGGCGCCGATGTCAGCGGCTCCTGGAAGCCCAACTGGAACGGCATTTACCCGGTGTTTGAAAACGAGCCCAACGTCCCATCCGCCAGGGTGGCCCTGCAGAACATTATCACCCGCGCCCCCATGCACCGCCATTGGTGGCTGAACGACCCCGACTGCCTGCTGGTACGACCAGACACCAAACTGACCCTCCCCGAAGTGCAGACACTTGCCTCAGCCATTGCCCTCACCGGCGGTTCACTGCTCGTGTCAGATGACCTGCCCCGCCTGCCCGCAGACCGCCGCCGCATTGCCGAGGTTCTGCTTCCGGCCATCGGCGAGCGTGCCTGGGTGCTCGACTGGCTGGATGCCGAAACCCCTGCCCGCCTGCGCGTCGACCTGGGCGGTCCGGGCGGCGCCTGGCATCTGTTGGGCTGGTTCAATTGGGGCGATTCTCCCACCCTGTTCAACTGGCAGCCCGAGGCCTATCAACTGCCCCCGGGCACTTATTGGCTGCGCTCCTTCTGGGATGGCGGCGTCATCCAGGCTCCTGCTGGCGAGCCCCCCATCTTCCCGGCTGTGCCGCCGCATGGCGCGCTGGTGCTGGCTGTTCGCCCGGTGACGGGCGCCCCGCAATATCTGGGCAGTGACCTGCACCTCTCCATGGGCCTTGAGCTGTCTGAATGGCACGCCACCCCGCAAAGCGTTTCGCTTGGCCTTGAACTTCCCCGGCATTGTGCAGGTGTGGTTGATCTGGCGCTCCCTCAGCCGCCAATATCCCCTGCAGCCCAGTGCATTGCCCCGGGCGTTTATCGCTTCCCGGTAAAAACCGCCCCCACCGCCCGTCTGGATGTCCGTTGGGCTGGCTGACAAATCCCTAATGCGCTTAAAAATACCGCCCGTGCCTCAAGCACGGGCGGTTTGACATTGATTCTCAGAGCAGGTTATGCCTGCGGGGGCTCAACGGTTTTCCGGGCAGCCTTTTTGGCCTTATTGCGGCGCACAATCGCCCGCACCGCCAGGAAGACCAGGAAGAGAGGCAGTGCAATCGTCAGCAGCACCGGGATGATATAGACAAACAGCATAATCATGAAGTCTACAAACCCCTGCCAGAAGTTGATCAGCGACTGGACCGCATCTCGCAGCACGCCCTGGGGCTCCCATCCAGCCACGGTGATCGGCTTCACCGCTTCCTGGGCCTGCAGGGTGATGCTGATGGCAGACATGGCAGCCGCTTCTTCGTAGTACTGCATCTGCCCCTTGATGATCTCAATCTCCTCGGTCACACTCGTCAATTCCCGATAGACCGTCAGCACATCCTCGGTTTTGGTGGCCGAAGCCATGATTTCATTGAGCTTGTCAGCCGCATTTTCCAGGTTGGTCAGTCGGGATTCAAGATCGGTATAAGCCTGAGTAATATCCTCACCACTGATGGTTTCGGTGATGATATCCTTTTCCGGGTTTTCGACCATCGCCTTGATCTGTGACATTGCGGTAGTCAACTGTGCCACGGGCACCCGCACGGTCAGGTTTGCCGCCGGAATTTCGATCCCATCATAGGTTGTGGTTTTATACAGGTACGATGAAACCACAAACCCGCCCATTCCTTCCGTCATCGCAATAATCGCGTCCATTGACTCGGCGGGGTCTTTGACCACAATGGATAAATTGGCGTTCTGGATGACCATCCGTTCAGCCGCTGGCTGATACCCCTGGCTCACATTGCTGAACTGCGCTTCAGGCGCAGCAACCCCGCCAGAACCCGGCATGTCAAATGCAGGTTGCGGAGCTTCGTTGGGTGCCGCAGCAAATTCTTCATAGGAGTCTGTAATGGTGCGGGCAGCGGGGGTACAGGCCGTCAGGGTGATTGCCAGCACAAGCAAAATAGAGAAATATAAAAGCGAGCGTTTCATGGGTTCTCCTCCTCAGGAGGCCGACCGCAGCAGATGCCGATCGGCAAATTTAGAATTGATTTTGGTTTATTCTGCTGTGAGTTAGACGCATCCCACCAATAAATAGTTCCATAATCAGTGTACCGGATAACGATTATATTTGCAATTTAATAACCCCCCATAATTCCCATTGGTCATTCCTAAATCCTCAACTCCCCTCCACCAGTCGCACGGCAAACCGCAGCGGCAGTTCCGCCGCTCGAATGCGGTTTTGCGTTTCCACAATATCATAGGCAATCCGCCGTTGCGTCCACCGCCGAATCTCAGGCTCATAAATGGCATAAGCTGCCCGCGGGTCGTGATCTCTGGGCTGCCCCACCGACCCCGGATTGAAAATCGCCAGTGGCGGCATTTCAACCACCTGGTCTGCCTCCGGCAGTTCGTATGTCACCGCATCCTCGCCGTTCACCATGAACACCACCGGATGGTGTGAATGGCCCACAAACCCATACGGCGTTTCCAGCGCCAGCAAATTGAGCGCCGCGGTATAAGTATCCAGAATATACTCCCAGATGGGGCGGCGCGGGCTGCCGTGTGTCAGCGTCACCAGATCTACCACCTGCTTTTCGGGCAGGCTGTCCAAAAACGCCAGCGAGCTGGTACTCAGCGCTGTCTTTGTCCAGCGCAGCGCCTGTCCGGCTTCATTATTAAATGCCTCAGTATCAATCTTCCCCAGCGCAGCCGCGTCGTGATTCCCCTGGACGCAAACCAGGTTGGGCAACTCTTGAATGCGCTGCACGCACTCATTCGGATTCGGCCCATATCCCACCAGATCACCCAGACACCACACTGCATCAACAGTCCCGGCATCGTTCAGCACCGCTTCCAGCGCCGAAAGGTTCGCATGAATATCAGACATTACCAGAATGCGCATGTAGGTCTCCCCTCAGGGCAGATCAAAATCAGCTTCCCAGTGCCCTGGTTCAACCTGTTCAACGGTCGATGCCAGCCCCAGGATATACACCCAGGTTACCCCGGGTTTTAATGGATAAGCGATGCCATTGGCATCGGTAAAGATAATCGGGTCCTGCTTGCCAGTGATGCGCCAGGTGCCTTCTACCGCCCGCCCGTCTCGGAAGAACAGGGCTGGCTGTCCGGCAAAATTGGTGTTCATATAAACATTGTGCAAGGTTTCTTTGTACTCGATGTATTCGGCGAACAGGATGATCAGATTATCAAATTCTACCTGATTGCCCGTGTTACGGTCAATGGATTGTACCATCACAAATTCATCTTCCGTCACATCACTTTCGTAATATCGGGCATATTTCCCGGTTGTGGGGTCATAATACCACTCTGTCCGGTTGATATTGCTGAACTGCACCCCCAGCATATCAGCCGTCAGGCTGCTCTGCGGTGCGGCCTCTGAAAAAACCATCCCATTCAGGTCTTGCCGTGAATCATCCCAGCCCTTGGCCGCCATCCAGTCTCGCAGGCCCGGCACACTGACAAATGTGCTGGTCTTATAGGCATCATAACCATCGCAAATTGCCGGGCAGGGAGCATCGGCAATCGAGCGCGCCGGCAGCGTGGCAACAATATCATCATCCACCACCGGGTCTGCCCCCCGGTACACCAGCACTCCGCCGTAAAAATCAGTCAACTGCGCATCCACCAGCCGCCCCGAGCGCAGCGGCCCAATATTGGTGGGCTGCTGGCTGTAAAAGACCGCCAGAAAACGATCCAGTCCCTCGCCAATATAATAATCAAAAACAAAATCGGCCTGTCCCAGCCCTGCATGTGGCCGCCCGCGCCGGGGATAATTCGATATTTTGATTAACAGCGGACGGTGCTCCAGCACCTCCGGATTGCTTACCCTTAACCCGGTCAGTGGATTCACATCTGCCGGAAACGGCAGCACGCCGATCACATTGGGCCGGGGCGTTGCCTCGTACCCGGCCGGCAGCGTCCCCACGGGCATCAGCGTGGGTGTGATGCTGGCTGTAGGCGTTGGGATCACCGTGGGCAGCGGCGTGGCAGACCACACCGGGGTAGGGGGGATCGGAGATGGCATCAAGACTGCCGCTGTTGGCAGCGGCTCAACCAGCACGCTCAATCCGCTGCATCCCACCAGACACAACAGCAGCAGCCAGCCCAGCACCCACCAGCGGCGCATCAAAACCATTCGACCACGTGTTGCATAATAATTTCAGCGATCTCTGCCTTGCTGCGCTTCTCCAGACTTTCCTGCCGCCCATCGGCAAACAGCAGCACCACCCGGTTGGTATCTACTTCAAACCCGGCATCCGGTGCGCTGACGTCATTGGCCGCAATCATATCCAGCCGTTTCGCCGCCAGCTTGACGTTGGCATTGGTCAACAGAGCTTCAGTCTCCGCCGCAAATCCAACCGTTCGGTGCGGAAACCCGGTCTCAGCGCGGCGCCGGGCCACCGCCGCCAGAATATCATCTGTTGGTTCCAACTCCACATGCGGCAGTCCGCCGCTCTTTTTCATCTTCTGTACAGCAATCGACTTGGGCCGAAAATCGGCCACGGCTGCTGCCATAATCAAGGCATCTGCCGCCTCGGTTTCCTGCAAAACCGTGGTCAACATCTCAGCCGCATTGACCACCCGCCGCACGGTGGCTCCTATCGGGGGTGCCAAAACGGTTGGGGCAGTAATCAATGTAACCTCGGCGCCCAGGTCAATGGCTGCCTGTGCCAGCGCATAGCCCTGCTTGCCCGATGACCGGTTGGTCAGCACCCGCACCGGGTCCAGCGCCTCCTGGGTTCCCCCCGCCGTAACCACCACCTTGCGCCCGGCCAATGGGCCGTTGCGTCCGAGAACCTGACGCACAAACCCCATAATCTCCATCGGTTCAACCATCCGCCCTTTGCCAATCAATCCCGAGGCCAGATGCCCTTCAGTCGGCCCGATAAACTGCGCCCCGCGCTGCGCCAGAATCGCCAGATTGGCCTGGGTGGCCGGGTGGGCATACATATCGCCATCCATTGCTGGTGCAAGGATCAGCGGACAGGCTGCCGCCAGTGCGGTTACAGAGAGCAGGTTGTCGCCGATTCCGTTCGCCAGTCGTGCCAGTGTATTGGCGCTGGCTGGAGCAATCAATAAGAGATCTGCCTGGTGCCCCAATCCGATATGCGTCACATGCCCTTCGCCGCCCCACAGATCTGCGTCGGTGTAGGCCTTCCGCCCGGTGACCGATTGGAACGTCAGCGGCGTGATGAAATGCAGTGCCCCTTCTGTGAGGATGACATCCATCAACGCCCCGGCCTGATGCAGCTTGGAGGCCAGGTCAGCAGCCTTATAAGCCGCGATTGAGCCAGTTACCCCCAGGATGATTCGTTTCCCCGCGATCGGATTCATGGTTTCACCTCCCCGCCTGTGTTTATTTCGTAGATAATTCGCAGCCCGTCCAGCGTCAGCCAGGGTGCAATAATGTCAATCGCCGGTGTATGGGTGGCAATCACCTCGGCCAACCCACCTGTGGCAATCACTTTCATCCGCTCGCCCAGAATCGTCCGAAACCGGGCGGTCATCCCTTCCACCAGCGCAACATATCCAAACACCAGCCCGGACTGAACCGCGTGTACCGTGTTGCGTCCAATCACGCTGGGCGGTGCCACCAGTTCCACTGGCGAGAGCCGCGCGGCGCGTTTGAACAGCGCATCGGCTGCCACGCCCACCCCCGCGGTGATCGCCCCGCCCAGGTATTCCCCTTCTCCTGTCAGCGCGTTGAAGGTTGTTGCCGTGCCAAAATCAATAATACACGCCGGACCGCCGTAAATCTGCTGCACAGCCACAGCATCGGCAATCCGGTCAGCGCCAACCGCCCGCGGGTCTTCGTATAAAATCGTAATTCCCGTCTTCAGGCTCGAATCAACCACCAGTGGTTCCTGGTTCAGGTACTGCTGGCAGGCCGATAAAATCCGCCCGGTCAACTGCGGCACTACCGAAGACAGGCAGATACCGCTCAGCTCTTCCGGGGTTCGCCCAATGGATTGTAGCAGCCCCATCATTTGCAGGCCATATTCATCCGGCATGCGCTCATGGTCCGTTGCCAGCCGCCAGTGTGGCCCCAGTGTGGCATTGTCATACAACCCAAAGGTCAGGTTGGTGTTGCCTATATCGATTGTCAGCAGCATGGCTTATCTCCAGCAGAAGTTTACGCGCGCACCTCACTAAACCGCACAGCCTCAATCACTTCTGCTGCATAATCAAACCGGCTGAAAGCCGGCATAATGTATATGCCCTGGATGGAAGTGGCTGCGCGCATCTGCTCCACCAATTCTATCGCAATTTCGATTCCCGCGCGCGCCGCATTTTCTCCAGCGTTATCCATACGGGCCCGCACACTGTCCGGGATCAAAATCCCCGGCACTTCGTGGTGCAGAAAAGCCGCATGCCGCGCCGATGCCAGTGGCAAAATACCCACCAGAACCGGCACACGCAAACCATCCAGTGCTTCTCGGATGGCGCATAACGATTCAACCGCCTTCGATGGATCGAAAACCGGCTGTGTCAGGATAAAATCGGCTCCGGCATTCAGCTTGCGCCGTAGATTTTTAATCTCCTCCGTCAGATTATTGGGCGTCAGGTTGAGCGCGCAGCCCGCAAAAAACGATGTGGGCTGCCCAATATCAACGCCCGCATGGTCCACGCCTTCATTAAATCCTTGCTTGATTAGCTTAATCAAGCCCGATGGCACCAGGTCATAATTATCCATTGCATCCGGGTAATCACCAATTGCGGTTGGGTCACCCATCACCACGAAAACATTGCGCACGCCCAGCGCGTGAGCCGCCAGCAGGTCGCCCTGCACCCGCAGCAGGTTGCGTCCCCGGGTGGGAAAGTGCAGCACCGTCTCCACCCCCACCTGTTTTTGAATCAGGCTGCACACTGCCCATGGACTCATCCGCATCCGCGCCATTGGGCTGTCTGCCACGTCAATGACATCGGCGCCGGCATCGCTCAGCAGGCTGGCGCCCGCCAGCAGCTTGTGCATGGAAAGCCCGCGGGGCGGGTCCATTTCTGCTGCAATCACAAATTGCCCCGTCGCCAGCTTTTCGGCCAGTTGCGTAGGCGGCTGCGCGGCCTGTGCCTCTTCGCGCTCAACCACTGCCAGACTGAATGCGGGTTCAGCCATCGTTGCCGGTGCCGCGTCGACCGCCCGCCGCATGGCTTCAATGTGCCCCGGCGTCGTGCCGCAGCAGCCGCCAATCACTTTGGCGCCTTCCTGCCAGAACGCCAGCGCATATTCGCCAAAATATTCAGGTCCCGCCGGGTACATAATCCGCCCAGAGGCCTGCTGCGGCCAGCCGGCATTTGGCATCACAGAGTAATGGATATCCGGCGCTGCCTGCCGCATCTGCCGCAAAATGGATAAAATTTGGCTTGGTCCGCCCGAGCAGTTCACCCCAATCACATCCGCGCCGGCTTGCTGCAGATACCGCGCTACTTTGGCGGGGTTATCACCCAGCAGCGTGCGGTCGTCACGCGTGAAGGTCATGGACGCAATGATTGGCAGTTGGGGTGCCACATGCCGGGCCGCTGCAATCGCCTCATTAACTTCATACAGATCGGTCATGGTCTCAATGATCAGCAGGTTAACCCCGGCATCGGCCAGGGCCCCAATCTGTTCAATAAATGCCAGCCGCGCCTGTTCAGGCTGCACCCGTCCAAACGGCGCCAGCCGCACACCCAGCGGCCCCACATCTCCCACAATTAGCACATCTCTGAAGGATGCCAGCACGATTCGCCTCGCCAGTTCCACCCCGGCAGTGTTGATCTCCGCGACCTGTTTTTCCAGCCCATGCTGGGCCAGTTTGAACCGGTTGGCACTGAACGTATTCGTCTGAATCATATTGGACCCGGCTTCAATATATTCACGGTGGATGGCTGCCACCATCGCCGGATTGCTCAGGTTCAGCAAATCAAAACACTGCTCAAAATTAACCCCGCGTTGATGCAGTAACGTCCCCATGGCTCCATCCGATAGAATCGGGCGGGGCTGTTGTAGTAAATCGAGAAAGGCTGTCGTTGTCATCTTCTTACCTCATCATTTCTGGAGCGCCACGCGCTTGGCTTGCAGGCTTCCGTCTGCTTTTCAACTTGCGCTTCCCATCAACTGATCCACCCGGCTCTCGCCAATATTGAAATAGCGCGCCTGTGGGTGATGTAGAATAATCGCTGCTGTCGATTGCTCCGGCACCAGTTGATAAGCTGGCGTCAAGCTCATGCCTAGCTCACGGCGGGCGGGCAGCAGCGCAAAAACCTTCTCGTGGTCGCCCAATTCCGGGATGGAAGGATACCCCCACGAATAGCGCTTACCCTGGCCAGCCGCCAATCCCAACTCCCGCCGCACATGTTGATGCAGGTATTCTGCTGCCGCCTCGGCCATTTGCACTGCCAGCCCATGCGAAAAATACGCCGCGCTGTACTCACCTGCAGCTTGCAGTCGGTCAAAGCGTTCGGTGGCTTCAGCGCCCACCGTCACCACTTGCAGCGCCGCCACGTCCATCATCTTTGAATCTACCGGCATGAAGTAATCTGCCAGGCACAGGTATTCACCCCCGGGCTGCCGGGGGAAATTCAGCCGCACAATCTCTGTCGGGCGCCCCACCTCAACCGATGCCGGGTCGTAGATGATCAGGTCATTGCCATCGGCCTGGGCGGGCCAGTAGCCGTAAATCCCCTGCGGCTTCAGCCAACTCTCTTTCAGCGCTGCGCGGCGCATCTCATCCAGCCGCACTTCGTATTCAGCCTGAAGCTGCGTCCAGGCTTCGCCGTGGGTATTCTTGGCCCCCCACGACAATCGGAAGAGTTCATTCTTGTTCAGGCAGGCAAATACCGCTTCCAGCGGCATCGAGCGCACCACCCGAACACCCCATTCAATCGGGCGTGGAATCGCCAGCGCCGGGCTGACCGCTGAGCGTTTGCCCGCGGCTGGCTCCACTCGCCCGGGAGTGATGCGCCCCAGCTCCACCTCAGACTCCCGCCGGATCCGTTCCAGTAATGCCGGGCGTTGCTGTGCATCTACCAGCGCATCCATTGTATTGAGCCCTTCAAACGCATCTTTGCAGTAAAACACACCCGGCGCGTAAAATTCGCCGGTCTCGGTTAGCAGAATCCGTCGCCCAAACCGTTGATTAATCGCTGCCCCCCCAATCAACACCGGGAAATTTAATCCCCGCCGCTGTAGTTCGTTCACAATCAGCGGCATTTGCTTGCTGGTGCTCACCAGCAGCGCCGAAAGCCCGATGGCATCCGCCTTTAGTTCCACGGCCTGGGTGATGATCGTCTCGGCGGGCACCTGCTTACCCAGGTCTACCACCGTATAGCCGTTGTTGGAGAGAATCGTCTTGACTAGATTTTTGCCGATGTCATGCACGTCTCCATAAACTGTCGCCAGCACCACGGTACCCTTGCTCACTCCCGCTTTGCGCTCCAGGTACTGTTCCAAATACGCCACTGCCCGCTTCATCACTTCAGCCGATTGCAGCACAAACGGCAGAATCAACTCGCCGCTGCCGAATTTATCGCCCACGGTTTTCATCGCTGGCAGTAAGACCGTGTTGAGAATATGCACGGCATTCTCCCCGCGCGATGCCGCACTCTCGCGGCTTAGAATCTCCTCAATGGCTTCCTCCACACCCTCGCGCTGCCGGTGCAGAATGCACCAGTGCAGCCGTTCTTCCGGGCGCATTGCGTCAAACGCTGCCTGGCTGTGTTCGCTGCCGGGGGTACTTTTCACCTGCTCAAAATGAGCGATCAGCCGTGTCAGCGCGTCCGGCCTCCGGTTGAAGATCAAATCTTCTGCCAGCGCTCGTTCTTCGGTGGGAATATCGGCATACGGGTTAATCTGCGCTGGATTGACAATGGCCATGTCCAGCCCTGCCTGCACTGCGTGATACAGCATCACGCTGTTCAGCACCGCCCGCGCCGCTGCCGAAAGCCCAAACGAGCAGTTGCTCACCCCCAGCGAGGTCAGCACGCCCGGCAGTTCAGCTTTGATCCGCCGGATACCTTCCATTGTTTCCACTGCCGCAGACGCGAATTCAGCCTCGCCGGTTGCCAGCGTGAAGGTTAACGCATCAAATACCAGGTCGCCTGGTCGCAGCCCAAATTCAACCGTTGCCATCTCATAAATCCGTCGGGCTACCGCCAGCTTGCGTTCAGCGGTTTTAGCCATCCCCTGTTCATCAATCGTCAGGCAGATGATCGCCGCGCCGTACTGCCTCGCCAGCCCAAAAACGCGTTCTGCTTTGGCGCGCCCACCTTCCAGATGGGTGGAGTTAATCAGACAGCGGCCCGGCGCTGCTTTCAGGGCGGCTTCCATCACGTCCGGCTCGGTCGAGTCAATCACAAAGGGCACCCGCGTAGTCGGCGCCAGCGTTTTGATCAACCGGGTCATCAGGGCGGTTTCTTCCGAGCGCTCGGTCAGTGCCACGCACAGGTCCAGCGCATGTGCCCCGCTCTCAACCTGCTGCTGGGCAATCGTCAGCGCGCCTTCAAAATCATCCGCCAGAATCAGCTTCTTGAACTTGGCGCTGCCGGCTGTGTTCAGCCGTTCCCCAATCAAGAACGGTCGCGGCTCCTGCTGCATATCCATGGCCTGTACCGATGAAGCCAGCCGCGGCAGTTCCAGGGTTGGGCGCTCTGGCGAGCTTTGCCCGCGCAGCCGTTCCACCAGCCTTTTGAGGTGTGCCGGGGTGGTGCCGCAGCAGCCTCCCACTACATTGATGCGGTTGCGCTCCACAAACTCTGCCAGTGTCTCGGCAAATGGCTCCGGCTCCAGCGGGTACACTGCCTGCCCATCCACATTCAGCGGCAGCCCTGCATTCGGTATGCACGATACCGGGCGGCGGCTCTGCTCGCCCAGGTAGGCAATCGCGCCACGCATGTGTTCCGGCCCAGTGGAGCAGTTCAACCCGATGACATCCACCGGCAGGTTCTCCAGAATGGTCAGCACCGCACCGATGTCGGTGCCGAGCAGCATCCGCCCGGTAGTATCCAGCGTGACCTGCGCCTGTACTGGCAGCCGCACACCGCTTTCCTCAAAGGCCTGTCGGATGCCCTCCAGCGCCGCTTTGACTTCCAGAATGTCCTGCGAGGTTTCAATCAACAACAAATCCACACCCCCGGCAATCAGCGCCAGGGCCTGTTCTTTAAAAATGCTTGCCAGTGCATCAAACGAGATTGCCATTTCTGGATCATTCATTGATGGCAGTTTACCCGATGGCCCCATGGACCCCGCCACAAAACGCGGCTGCCCGGTTGCGGCGGTAAATTCATCGGCTGCCTGCCGCGCCAGCTTTGCCGCCGCCAAGTTAATTTCGGCCACCCGCTCCCCCAGTCCATACTCGCCCAGCGTCAGCCGGTTGGCCCGAAACGTATCAGTCTCAACCACGTCCACGCCCACTTCCAGAAAAGAGCGGTGCACCGCCGCCACTTTGTCCGGTGCGGTGATGACCAGGTAATCATTGCATCCCATTGTCTGCTCGCCGCCAAAATCGGCCGCGGTCAGGTTCATCTTTTGCAGGCTGGTGCCCATGGCGCCGTCAAAAATCATCACGCGCTCAGCCAGGGCGTCCAGGTATCGGCGGTTGGTATAAGTTTGGGTCATCTTAGCCTCCTATAAAAAATGCCTCTCTGGATGGAGAGGCAGAATGCGTCACGCGCAGTCTAGCTCATCTTCCAGAATCCCCGCGGCTTGCGGGTTCTGCCGGAATTGGCACCAGCGATTTAGCTCGCGGTTGCCGAGGTATCAACGGGCCGGTCCCTCCACCTCTCTGGATGAGATTTGCATCATTGTACCACAATTTGATAGCCCGCGAACACCCGCTCTCTTCTATTTCTGGGATATAATTTCTTCAATCACTATGGAAACGCCCAAAACACCTCCCTTTTTGCCTGTACTGCTCACCAGCCTCTTGCTGACCCTCGTTGGAGCAGGAGGCCTCTTAGCCCTCTTTTATTACACGCTACCTTCCCTTGGCCCGCGCTGGCTGTTTTTCTTTTTGATTACCGTTGCCTTCAGCGGCCTGATGCTCCCCGTGACACATTTTCTCAACCGCCGCTTCCCTTCCACCCCGCCGGCAGATGCCGCGGTGGTCATTCGTCAGGCTATCTGGTTTGGCGTCTTCGCCAGCCTGCTCACCTGGCTGCAGTTGGGGCGAGTGCTCAACGTCCCGGTGATCATCTTCATCGCTCTGGCGCTTGCCGCCATCGAATTCCTGCTCCGCCTGCGCGAGCGCAGCCGCTGGAAGCCCCCGGAAGAGCCTGCCGATGAGTGACCTGCGCAACCTCCCGGCGGTAGATGCCCTGTTGCAGCAGCCGGAGGCGCAGGAACTGATCGGACAATTTGGCCGCCCGCTGGTCCTGGAAGCCATCCGCACCACGCTCGCCGCTGTCCGGGCTGAATTTATCCCCGGCGCGGCCATCCCCTCCGCCTCTGATCTGCTCACGCAGTCGGGGCAGCTTGCCGCGCAGTGGCTTGCACCGACCCTGGTCAGCGTGATCAATGCCAGCGGCGTTGTACTACACACCAACCTGGGCCGCGCCCCGTTGAGCGCCGCTGCTGCCCGGGCCGCGGCCGGTTTATCCGCCGGGTACTGCACCCTTGAATACGATCTGTCCCGTGGTGAGCGCGGCTCCCGCACCGTTCACGCCGAGGCCTTGCTGCGCCGCATCACCGGCGCCGAAGCTGCCCTGGTTGTCAATAATAATGCGGCGGCGGTACTGCTGGCGCTCAGCGCCCTGGCGCGCCGCCGTCGAGTGATCATTTCCCGTACCCAGCTGGTCGAAATCGGCGGTGGCTTTCGCATTCCAGATGTCATGGCACAGTCGGGCGCCCGTCTCGTTGAAGTTGGCACCACCAATCGCGTCCACCTCACGGATTACGAGACTGCCCTGTCCGAACCCGCCGCCCTGGTGCTGCGGGCCCATTCCTCCAACTTCCGCATTATCGGTTTTACCAGCGAACCCGCCCTGTCTGAAATTACCGCCCTGGCCCATCGCTCAGGCGTCTTTATGCTGGATGACCTCGGCTCTGGCGCCCTGTTGGATACCGCCCGCTACGGTCTGGCCCATGAGCCCATGGTGCAGGAATCGTTGTCTGCCGGGGTTGATCTGGTTTGCTTCTCCGGCGATAAGCTCCTGGGCGGCCCGCAGGCGGGCATCATTGTTGGCCGCGCCGACCTGGTTGCAAAACTCAAGAAACATCCCCTGGCCCGCGCTGTGCGTGCGGATAAGCTCTGCCTGGCGGCGCTTGCCGCCACTTTGCAGCACTACCTCAAAGCTGAAGCTGAACGCGAGATCCCCATCTGGCGTATGATTGCCGCACCATTGGACGAACTTGAACGCCGCGCGGCTGGCTGGGCAGCCGCGTTGGGAGTGGGCAGCGTCATCCCTGGACTATCTACGGTTGGCGGTGGCAGCTTGCCCGAAGAAACCCTCCCCACCCATTTGCTGGCGCTTTCCACAGCCCAGCCCAACCGTCTCACGGCCCGCCTGCGTGCAGCGCAGCCGCCAATCATCGCCCGCGTTGAGGCTGATCAGGTCTGCTTTGACCCCCGCACCGTTCTCCCTGAACAGGATGATGCCCTGCTTGCCGGAATCCGCCGCGCCCTGCCTGGCAAATCATAGTGCCCGGGCTGATGGATTGACGCCATCAGCTTCTCCCCAAATTTTGAATTGCTCTCATCTTGCGGGTATAATTCAAAGCGAGAGTATTCAAAGGAGAATTGCCCATGAAAACCGATCTTGATGCCCTGATGCAAGCGCAAAATATTGATGCCCTGCTGGTCCTTGGCCCCGGGCAGCATAACCCTGCAATGGTCTACCTTACCGGCGGCGGCCATTTGACCGGCGCCGATCTCATCAAGCGCCGCGGCGAAACCCCCGTCCTCTTCCATGGCATGATGGAACGCGACGAAGCTGCCCGCACCGGTCTGCCCTGCCACTCCTATACCGAATATCCCTGGAATGACCTGATGCGCGGCGCCGATAACAACGTCGCCGAAGCCTTGGCGCTCCGCTACCAGAAAATGTTTGCCGATGCCGGCGTCACCTCCGGGCGCGTAGCAGTCTATGGACGCATTGAGTTTGGCCCCTCGTACGCGGCCCTTTCGGCCCTGCAGCGCCGGATGCCCGACCTGACCCTGGTTGGTTTCCCGGTGGATACCCTCCTGACACAGGCCATGATGACCAAGGATACCCCCGAGGTAGAGCGCATCCGCAATATGGGCAAGATTACCACCGGCGTGGTTGGGCGCGTCGCCGACTATCTAACCGGTCACGCCGTGCGCAATGAAATCCTCATCCGCCCGGATGGCGAACCCCTGACCATTGGGCATGTCAAACGCCTGATTGATCTCTGGCTGGCTGAAGCTGGCGCCGAAAACCCCGAAGGCACCATTTTCGCCATTGGCCGCGATGCCGGTGTGCCGCACTCAACCGGCACCGCCACCGATCCCCTGCGCCTGGGCCAGACGCTGGTCTTCGATATTTACCCCTGCGAAGCCCAGGGCGGCTACTTCTATGACTTCACCCGCACCTGGTGCCTGGGTTATGCCCCCGATGCCGCTCTTGCGCTGCATGAAAACGTCTATGCCGTTTATCGCCAGGTGGTTTCTGAACTCAAGGTCAATGCTCTCTTCTCGCAGTATCAGCTCCGCACCTGTGAACTATTTGAGGCGCAGGGTCACCCCACCATCCGCCAGAATGCCGCCATTGAAGAGGGTTATATCCACAGTCTGGGACATGGCGTGGGTCTCAAGGTCCACGAAATGCCCTTCAGCGGTGGCAGCGCCTCTGCCGTTGATGCCCTCAAACCCGGCACCATTTTTACCATCGAGCCCGGCCTGTATTATCCCGAGCGCGGTCTGGGTGTCCGCATTGAAGATACCTACTGGACCCGCCCGGATGGTACGTTTGAAGCCCTGGCGTCCTTCCCCTATGACCTTGTTCTGCCGATGAAATAAAATGACTGACCAGCCCGCCTTTCCCCCTGCCCGCATTCTGGGCATTGAAAGCTCTTGCGACGAAACCGCCGCTGCCGTGCTTGAAAACGGGCGTGCGCTTGTTGCCAGTGTAGTTGCTTCACAAATTGATCTCCATGCCCAGTACGGCGGTGTCTTCCCAGAGGTGGCCTCGCGCCAGCATATCCGCACCGTCTACGGCGTGGTAGATCAGGTGCTGCAGCAGGCCCACATGAGCCTCAGTGATATGGATGCCATTGCCGTGACCCGCGGTCCGGGGCTGGCGGGTTCGCTGGTTGTCGGCATGAATCTTGCCAAGGGATTGGCCCTGGGACGCGGCCTGCCGCTCATTGGCGTCAATCACCTCGAAGGCCACATCTATTCCGCCTGGGTGCACGATGCCGCCGCTGCGCCGCCCCCCGAGCCGCAGTTCCCCCTCATGGCCTTGCTGGTTTCAGGCGGCCATACCGAGTTGAATTTGATGAACGGTCATCTGCAGTACCGCCGCCTGGGCGCCACACTGGATGATGCCGCCGGCGAAGCCTTTGACAAAGTAGCCCGGCTGCTCAACCTGCCTTACCCCGGCGGTCCGTCCATCCAGTCAGCAGCATCAGAGGGCAATCCCAAAGCTTTCTCGTTCCCCCGCTCCCGCCTCGAAGGCACCTGGGACTTCTCCTTCAGCGGCCTCAAAACCGCGGTTCTGCGGGTGGTGCGCCAGTTTGAAGCCGAACACCGCCCCTTGCCGATAGCCGATCTGGCTGCCAGCTTCCAGGCCGCCGTGGTGGATGTGCTGGTCACCAAGACCCTTAAAGCCGCCGAAGCTTTTGGTGCCCACCAGATTCTGGTGGCGGGTGGCGTATCGGCCAACCGCGCTCTGCGCGCTGCATTTCTAACCGACTCCCCCCTGCCGGTCCATATTCCCCCACTGTCCATCTGCACTGATAACGCTGCCATGATCGCCGCGGCGGGCTTCTACCGCTTTGCCCTCGGCCAGCGAGACCCTTTCGATCTGGATGTCTTGCCCACCTGGCCGCTGTCGTAACTTTTCACAGTATTCTGCATCTATCTAAATGACTGAAGCAACGGCACCTCAACCCTTCTCTGTGGCAGCGCTTCTGGCGGGTGACCGCACCGAGTTTGCCCGCCTGGTCGATGCCACTTCCGGCCCGATTTACCGCCTGGCCTTGCGCATGGTGGATAATCCGCAGGACGCTGAGGATATTCTTCAGGAAACCTACCTGAAAGCGCTCAAGGCGCTGCCGGGCTTTGAGGGCCGCTCCAGTTTGACCACCTGGCTCTATCGGATTGCCGTCAACGAGTCGCTGATGCACCTGCGGAAGCGCCGCCCCGACGTATTTTCTCTAGATACCTCCGAGAACGAATCCGATGAAGAAGCCGACGAACCTGTCCAGGTTGTGGACTGGTGTTGTATGCCCGAGGCTGAACTGCTGTCCACCGAAACCCGCACTTTTCTCGATGCCGCGGTGCAGCAGCTTTCGCCCAATTTGCGAGTGGTGTTTCTGATGCGCGATATTGAAAAGCTTTCAATTCAAGAAACTGCCGAAGCCCTCGGCCTGAGCGAAGTAGCCGTCAAGGCTCGCCTGTTGCGGGCTCGCCTCCAACTCCGTGAGCAGCTCTCTGCTTATTTCGCCGAGCGCCTGCCGCGTCCCTCGGAGGTGGCCTGATGGAAACCCATCGCTGCTGTGATTTTCTCGACTCCCTTGGCGATTATGTGGATGGCGAACTCAGCCCGGCGCTCTGCGCTGAACTGGAACAGCATATGGCTGAATGCGAGCGCTGCCGCATCGTGGTAGATACGCTCAAGCTCACCGTTGAGATTTATCATACCCCTGCCGACGCCGCCGAGGCTCCGCCCGAGGTTCGGCAGCGGCTCTTTGCCCGCCTGAACCTGCAGGATTATCTTCAGCCCGCCGACCCGGCATCAACCCCGGCGGCCCCCGCCCTGGCACTGCGGGCCGGCGATCCCTGTCCCCACTGCCATCAAGGGGTGCTGGATTATGATGGGCAGCTCACCCTCAAATGCCCGGTCTGCGGCTTTGCTGAGGGTGGTTGTTTTACCTGATAAAGACCATTCTCATCCCCGGCGGGGATATTCTTACCAACCCAGGAGGTGTTGAAACGTAATGGATAAGTTACTGAACGAAGCTGTTTCTAAACAGGTACAGGAAGTTCTGGGCAGCATGATCCACCCGGTTGAGGTGCTGCTCTTTACGGATCCAGCACATCCCTCCAATGCCTATCTCCAGCAGTTATTGGAAGAAGTCTCCGCACTCTCACCAAAAATCGGTCTGAGCATACACACGGCTGCCACCAACCCGGAACTGGCGGAGCGCTACCATGTGGATAAATTCCCCGGCTTTGTGATTGTCCGCCGCGAGGGCAGCCAACTGATAGATGTTGGCGTGCGCTTTGCCGGGCTGCCTGCCTCGCACGAGTTCAACTCCCTCATCCGCGGGCTGATCCGCGTTTCGCTCGCCGATTCTGGCCTGCAGCCTGCTACCCGTGAAGCGCTTGCTGACCTGAAAGAACCTGTCCACTTGATGGTGTTTGTCACCCCTACCTGACCCTACTGCCCGCGAGCCGTGATGCTCGCTCACCAGATGGCTGTAGAGAGCCCCTATATTGAGGCGGAGATGGTCGAGGCGACCGATTTTGACGCCCTATCTGAGCAGTATGGCGTCTCCAGTGTGCCGCACACGGTGATTAACCGGGGTGCTGGCGAAATTATTGGCGCGCCGGCAGAACCCTATCTGCTGGCTGAAATTCAACAGGCAATCAGTAAATTATAGGAGTAGATCAAATGGGAGCAAAAGTAACCTGGAAGAGTGGTTTCTCGTTCACCGCCACAGCCGATTCCGGCTTTGAACTGCCGCTGGGCGTTTCCTCCGAGGCTGGCGGCGCCGATGACGGCTTCCGCCCGATGGAACTGCTGCTGGTGGGTCTGGCGGGCTGCACTGCCATGGATGTCATCTCAATCTTGGAGAAGAAACGCCAGCAGGTCACCGCCTTTGAAGTTAAGACCCAGGGCCAACGTGCCGCCGATCACCCGCGCATCTTCACTGACATTGAAATTGAGTACATCGTCACCGGTCATAATATTGACCCCGCCGCCGTCCAGCGCGCCGTGGAACTTTCCGAATCGAAATACTGTTCAGCCCAGGCCATGCTCTCCAAAGCTGCCCGCATCACCAACAAAATCACCATTCTCGAAGCTTGACGCATTGGTCTGATAAACACACAGAAACAAAACACCCCCGCCTGAAAATCGGGGGTGTTCCTGTCCAAAACCCAAATCCTAAATCCTACCCCCTCATCCCCCTCGCCTCGAAAAATATCGGTAGGCCGCATCAGAAATCCGCCCAATAATCCCCATATCGGTTTCAAAATCTACCCATTCCACCTGGTTGGCAATCACAACAATGACATAGGCGCTGCCATCCAACTCCACCAGCCCCGCGTCTGAAACAATCCCCCAGCCATCTTCAAAGACCGTGCCAGGCTTGTGCGCCAGACGCCAGCGTTCCCACTCGGGCAGACCGGCGCCTAACCGCAGCTCATCATTCCGCGAAGGCTGCCGCAGCAGGGCCAAAATCTGTGCATTCGATTCGGGTGACAGCGCTTCACCTGTGTGCAGCAGCCACAGCAGCCCCGCCAGGTCAGTGGGCGTCGTCCGGCGCGGGTCCAGCGTAGTATTTTCGGCTCCCCACGAGCGCCAGATATCCTCCATCGAAAAATCCGGTTGGGCTTCCAAAAATTCAACAATCTCAGCCGTAGCCTCCTCTTCAGAAACCACCAGCATAGCCTCGGTCAATTGCTCAAAAGAGCGGTTTGTGCCACCTTCTGGCCCTGTGGTGAGTGAAACATCGGAGTGCAAATCATGCCACCGGTAAAACGCCATTCCAATCGCCAGCTTGATGGAGGAAGCCGGGTGAAACACCTGGTCAGCATTAATCGCCACCACCTCGCCCGTGGTGCGGTTTTCGATGTAAACACCCCAGTCGCCGGATGGCGCCATCGCCAGGATATCCTCCACCCGGGCTGCCAGATTATCCGGCGCAGCCATAAACCCGGGCTCCGGCTGGTTGAGGTTCACCGGAATGGTCAAAACCGTTCCCACCGTTAGGCGGGTCAGATCCATACCGCTGTTATTGACCACAATCGCATCCTGCGGCGTATCAAACTGAAGCGCCAACTGCGGCAGCGTATCACCGGGGCGCACGGCATAGGTATAGGGTGACCCCGGCAGCAGGCTGATGCCCTTGCGCCGCAGCACATCAAACCCGCCCAGGCCCGTCAACCCCACCTCTGGGCGGCTCACCCAGTCATTCTTGAAGACCCCCGCGCTGAGATCATTGGGATCGTACAGCAGCAGCCGCTCAATTTTGTAGTTCGTCGCGTCGTAAGGATTGTTAGTGACGGTATAAGCTCGCCCGGCGTCATCCACCTCGGCGACGATAAACATATGGTCATACCCGATCCCCTTGGCATAGGTGTATAAAAAATCACCAGGCCGGAGCGGGAAGCTGAAAAAATCAAACTTGTTGATTTCTGTCTCAAAATGATACCGGTCATAATCCTGCGCCGGGAAGAAAGACCACGGCTGCGGCGTTTCGCGGGGGTTCGCCAGCCAGTAATTGTGCAAATCCTGCCCGGGCCCATACAGAGGCAGCAGCCCGGCATCTCGCAAAATCGCCGCCGCCAGCGGCCCGCACATCAACGCCGGATGCTCCGAATTGGTCTCCAGGTAATCCAGCTGTTGCGCCACTACGGTGGCGGCTTCCATACTTGGTGCCAGATACGCATTCGCTGCCTCGCGCAGCCGATCCATCCATCCCGGCTGAGGCCATTGGGCTACAGCTTGCCCCAGAACCTCGTCAAGCCGCAGGTCGGCATAGCCCATTTCAAGCATCCACCCGCACACCACCGGCCCGCCGTGCGGGTCCACTGCGGCGCGGCCTTCCACCGGTGGCAACCCTGTATACCCGCGAAAATAACCGTAATCCCCGCTCAACTGCGCCTGCGCCGCATCCGAAAGCCCCGGGTCGCCGATGGCAACCGCATGAATGTGCGCTGGTGATCCCGCATAAAGGCTGTCTGCCGGGCGCAGCCAGGCGGCAAAACCGGCCGCGCGCAGCGCCGCAATCAGGCGCTGCATATCTTCAAACATCACATCCAACCCTCGCGGCCGAATAGCTGAGATGTCCACAACCCCGCTGCCATCATGGGGGTCCGGGCTGTTTTCTGGAGCATTAAGCTGGAGGATGGCCTTATCGGTCAAATCAATCGTGCCGCCGTACAGCCCTGCCGCCGTTTTCAACATGGCATAAGTTCTCGCATTAAGCGTATAGCCATTAACTGTCACCGGGGTTAAATCATCAATCGGCTGCTGGCAGCCGGCTGGCTCGTAAAATACCGGCACTGGCGTCGCCGTGGCGGTGGCCGTAGCTACAGCGGTGGGGCTTGGCAGTGCGGTTGCTGTCGGCGGGAGTGTCGTTGGGGTTGCTGCCTGCGCTGTCGGCATGGGGGGCGCTGGCAGGATCGGGGTAGAGGTACACGCGCCCAACATTATCGCGGCCAACCCCAGGCATAAAAGGATTTTGAATGTGAGGCGTTTCATCGTGTGTTTTAACGTTACCTGAAGCCGCTAAACGTCTTGTGCTGCTGCCGGGGCAACCGCGGGCGTTTCAGCATCAAAGTCTGGAATAAGCGTTTCCACATTGCGGATACGCGTATTCACCAATCCAAAGACACCCGCCAGAACCGTCAGCAGGCCCATCACCAGCACAATCATAAACATTCCCACGCCAGGCCCGGTGCCAAAAACGCCTCCAAAAGTTTGCGCCATTGCCGATCCTGGATCACGCATGGCGGGTTCAAACACCTTATCTGCCAGCGGCCCGGCTATCAG
>JAGOFZ010000144.1 GCA_017996955.1 Longilinea sp. | reverse complement strand
GAAAACTCAAACCGGCGCACCTGCCAGGGCTGCCCGGCAATGAGCTGTTGGAAGTGGTTTTCATAGGTCTTGCCCATCCCGCGGGCATGCCCACCCAGTGACCGCGCCGGGAACGAGACCAGTACATGTTCCGCGTTGATCTGCGCCAGCAGCCGCGGTCCAATCGCTTTATCCAGATGCTCCAGGCAGGGGATGGTCTTCAGCAGCAGCGCCAGATGAACCGGGCGGGAGGGCGTTTCGCTGCTCAAATCGCAGAGGAAAGCCTCGCCTGGCCAGCGCAGGTGTTGAAAAAACTTATTAATGAAGTCCATCTGGTCGGTGTAAATGTCGCAGGCCGCATAGGGCGCCGCTTCTGCCAGCGGCATCCACGGCAGGGCCAGGGGCGTCAATCCGCACGCCAGGTCCAGTACTGAACGCACAGGTGCAATTGCCGCCAGCGTCTCGTTAAAAAAACGCTCCAGCAGCGGCAGCCGTTCCCGGGTGGAGGCATGTTGGGCTAGCGCCTTGCGGCACAGGGCTTGCAGAGCTGGGTCTCCCCGTTCAGCAGGCAGAACCGCCAGTTCAGCCGCAAGCTGGGCATAGCCGATTGGCGCTTCTTGATAAGCGCCGCCAATTTGATGCAGCCGGCCGCGCACCGCCTTCACCGTTTCACGGGCACTGCGCCCCTTGGCCAGCTCCTGTGCGCAAATCCGCGCCACCAATCCGGGGTGAATCACGGCATAGCGCGGGTTTTCGGTCACCGCTGTAATCAGGGTATCCAACGTCGCAGGATCAGACATCGGAGTGATTGAAGGCATGCGAATTGAGGCTGGCCTGAATCCGGTCACACAGCAGCGTCATAAAACGCAGGTTGTGCAGCGTTGCCAGCCGCAGGTGCAGGCTGTCGCCCAGTTTGAACAGGTGCCGCAGGTAGCCAATTGAATACTGCTGGCAAACCGGGCAGTCGCACCAGGGCGAAATCGGCTCGTCGGCGCGGACGTGCTGCTCATCGTTCAGATAAACGTAATTCAACCAGTCGCCGGTCAGGCCGGCCTGGGGCGCATCTGGCGGCTGGGTAAAGGTGTACAGTCGGTTGTGCCGGGCATCACGCGTGGGCATGGCGCAGTCAAATATTCCATAACCCAGCCGGTAACAGGCCAGCACATTGTGCGGATGCCCGATGCCCAGCGCGTGCATGGGGAACTGCGGCGGCACCAGTTGGCGGGTATATTCCAGAATCTCGGTCAGCAGCCCGCCGGAGGCATCCAGCGGCCAGCCGCCAAACCCAAACCCATCAAAGCCAATCTCCAGCAGCGTTTCAGCACACTGCCTGCGCAGCTCAAAAATCCCGCCCCCCTGAATGACACCGAACAATCGCGGGCGTTCATCCTCGTCCAGCTTTTTTTCAGCCATCAAACGCAGGTATTCTTTTTTTGCGCGCTGCGCCCATGCCAGGGTTCGTTCCACCGAGAGCCGCTGCTCGCTTTCGGGCGCGTCCACGTTGGTACAGTCATCCAGGCAGATGACCACATCCGTGCCATACCCAACCTGAAGCTGCACACTCTTTTCCGGTGTCAGTTGAAATTTCCGATTTGCCCCCTCCGGCTGAAAACTGATTCCCTGGGCGCTCATCTTGCCAAACTTGGGATTTTGCCGGATGAGCGAATAGGCCTGAAATCCGCCCGAATCGGTAATGATGGGGCGCGACCAGCCCGCCATGCGGTGCAGCCCGCCCAGCGCCCGCACCACATCGGATCCCGGCTTTTGCATCAGGTGGAATGCATTCATCACCACAGCCTGAATCCCGCAGTTCAGCAGGTCAGCCGAATCAACACTGCGCACTACCCCAAAGGTGGCGTCTGGCAGAAAAACCGGGAATTGCAGCGTGCCGTTGGGCAGCCTGAAGTTCGTGGTAAAGCTCATGCTTGCATTATACCCGAAGGACGCTGCCCGCTGCGCTTAACGCACCACTCCGCCCAGCGTTTGCTGAAAGACCGTCTTAACGTCTTTGGTGCTGCCCATTTGAAGCTCAAATTTTTGCTTATCGCCGGCCGTTTCAATGATCACTTCCAGCGCATGGTTGGCTTCGTCATCCGATGGCATTTGCACCCGCACCTTGTGGATTTGAGAATTTTCAAAAAAGAAGCTGCCGGGGTATTCAGCCAGAATTTGCTCAATCGTCATGGTCTGATATTTCCGCGCCAGGGCCTGGGCCCAGCCCATCTGTGCCGCCCATTGACCCAATCCGCCTTTGCCCTGCTCTTTGGCTTCTGCTCGCGCCAGCATCACCGCATCTTGCATCGTCTTGGTGGTGACCATCACCATCACCACCCGCCGGGGCGTGAGCACAATATTAAACAGGTCAGCTCCCATGCCCATAAAACCCTTGCGCCGCTGGGCGTTCAGCACAAATCCCACAATCGGCTCTGCCGGTGGGGGTGGGGGGGGCGGCGGGGTATATTGCGCCGGGGTGGGTGCCGGTGCAGCCTGGATGGGCGCACCACACTGGGTGCAGAAGCGCATCCCCGCGGCAACCGGCTTACCACATTGACTGCAGAATTTCGGTGGCAGAACCATGATACTACCTCCTTGGCATTCTAATCTTCGGGCAGGCTGGCAATGCAGTTGCGCCCGGCGTCTTTGGCCAGGTGCAGCGCTTCGCCGGCATCGTCAATTAGATCGCGCACCTGATAACTGCGCAGTGCTCCGGGCTGCTGGTCAGCCCGCAGCGGCAGGGTCGCTACCCCAATGCTGATGGTGATCGAAAGCTTGCCATGCTCCGTAACCAGATCAATTAACTGCACCTGCTGACGCAGCCGTTCAGCCACACCCATGGCGCTGGGCAGGTCGGCTTCGGGCAGCAGCACCATGAACTCTTCGCCGCCGTACCGCCCCACCAGATCAATTTCGCGCAGATGGGTCTTAAGGCACTCTGCCAGCAGCCGCAGAACCTGGTCGCCGGTCTGGTAACTATAGGCATCATTGAATTGTTTGAAGTGGTCAATATCCAGAAACAGCGCGCACATTGGGCGCATGGTGCGCAGGGCGCGCTCAACCTCACGCTGACCCAGATCAAAGAATGCCCGGCGGTTATAAATACCCGTCAAATCATCCAGCACAGCCAGCCGCTGCACTTCAGCGTACAACTGCGCATTTTCAATGGCTATGGCAGCCTGGTCGGCAAAAGCCATCAGCCGGGGCGCGTGTTCTTCACAGTAGAAATTAGGCTGCGCACTGGTCAATCCCAAAAAGCCAATCACCTGCCCCTTGATGAGGATCGGCGCCCCCAGGTAGGATCGAATCCACTCGCTGCCCTCCATATGTTTCCAATCAGGGTCGCCGGGCACGTCGTTAATCCACACCGGCTGACGGGTTTCTACCATCTGGCGCAAATTGGCGGTAGTGGCAATTTCAAATTCCTCGGCGATCAGTGTGGTGTCCAACCCCTGACTCGAAAAATCATGCGCATGGGTAGTGATCGCCACCTTGTGTTCAGCATCCAACTGCTGAACGGCAGCAATATCGGCGGGCACCACCATCCGCACCCGATCCAAAATGAGCTTAAAAACCTCATCCAGGTTCAGGGTGCTGTTTAATGCCGAAGCCGTATCGCGCAGCGCTTCAGCAAGCCGCCGGGTTTCGTCCAGTTCCCGCATGGCGCGCTTGCTTTCAGTAATGTCGTGCACAATCACCAGTGTGGCAGGCTGATATTCAAATGTTAGCTGCACACTGGCAACTTCCACATCAATCGGTTCGCCATCTACCCGCAGCATTTTCTCTTCAATCGCTTCGCCGGGTTTGCCCCGCTCATAGTTTTCTCGAATCCGCTCAATCACAATTTGGCGGTAATCTGGATGGACATAATCCATCACCTGCTGGTTGATAATACTCTCCAGCGATGGTGCCCGGAAGAGCCGCAGCGCTGCCGGGTTGGCATAAATAATGAGGCCATCCCGGTGAACAATCAACGCTTCGGGCGAATGTTCCACCAGGTGGCGGTAGCGGCGCTCGCTTTCCCGCAGGGCCTGTTCCATATTATTATGGCGAGTGATGTCGTGCATAATCATCAAGCGCCCGGTCAATTCGCCCTGCCTGCCTCGCAGCGGCGAAACCCGCACATCCAGGTGGCGGGGATCGTCTCCGTTGATGTGCACCTCGGTCTCAGCCTCAACTTCTGAAACCAGCAGGGGATACACTTCAGTCCAGCGCGGCAGCACGCCCAGCACCGGCAGGCCGATCAACGAACCGCCATCAACACTTAAAAAGCGCCGTGCCGCGTCATTCAGCCCCACAATATTGCCGCGCTCATTAAGGATCAAAACCCCCTCCTGCAGTTCATCTAATAGCGAGCTGCGCACCAGCGGCATCAAATCCAACAACTGCTCCCGCAGCAGGCTGTACAGGATGGTAACACTCGACAGGATAAATCCAAAAGGCGTCAGGTCCAGTACCCCCACAGAACCCCACCCCAACACATAGAAAATACTGATGACCCAGGGCCCCAGTACGGCAATCAAAATTGTCGCAATCTGACGCCGGTACACAGCCGATGACCCCCACCACTGCTGTAACATTAAAATAGCCCCCGCAATTACACACAGGTAAGAGTAAACGGTATGCACAAAGTACCAGGGCCCGCGCACAATGCTCAGCAGGGCAATCTCGCCGCTGTAATCCATGGCTACCGATGTGTAATAGAACGAGTGCAGTTCATTGGTCGCGACGATGAAGATCGTCAAAGTCGGGATAATAAATAAAAGCGCAATCCAGCGGGTTTGCAGCCAGTGTTCCCGCCCGCTGAAGGCAACCGCAAACAGCAGCCACAGCGGCGAAAGGGTGGCAATACCAAAGTATTCCAGTTTGACCCAGAACATCACGGTGGATAAATTGGTGCTGGCGACCTCCATGCCATAGGTGAACGCCCAGATGGTCTGCGTCAGCATCACCAACCCAAAATATGCAGCCGCCGGTGAAGACCGCCGCTGCCAGATGTATAAGGCCAGTCCGCCTGAAAGTGCCGCAGTTA
>JAGOFZ010000143.1 GCA_017996955.1 Longilinea sp. | reverse complement strand
CGCCGTAAGAGACAAACACCCCGATAATTGCCATATTGAAGATATTGGTGCCCAACGCTAGCAGCCCGCCATCTTGGAAGATGAGCGCTTGCGTACCGACAACTGTTGTCATCACAATCACTGCCGCCCATGGCCCCAGTAGAATAGTCGCCAGTGCCGCTCCCAACAAATGCCCCGATGTTCCCCCCACAACGGTGAAATTGAGCATTTGCCCCGCAAAAATTGCCGCCGCCATCACCCCCATTAAGGGAATGTCTTTCTCTGAAAGCGAGCCGTTTAATTGACGAATGGCAACCGCAATCACAATGACAGACGCAATCCACATCACAACCGATACCAGCACGGAAAGAAATCCATCTGGAATATGCATGGGTGTTGCTGAGAATAACATAGGAGGGTGCTCCTTGATCTATTTGGAAATGGTGACTAAATTATAAATCCAAAACTTTGCAAATGCAAAGATTTGCATTATAATTTGCACAAGGTTAAATCATGCGTTCATCCTCTGCTCAGGCGATTGTTTTAGATGTCATGCGTCAGGCTGACGCTCACCTTTCAGCCTTTGAAATCTACAAAGCCACCCGTTCCCGTCTCCCGGCAGTCAATGCCTCAACCGTCTATCGCATCTTGCGCCGCATGGTGCAAATAGGCCAGGCCTCAATCTCAGACATGGGCACCGGTGCAGCCGTCTATGAACTGCTGACCGAAAAACGCCACCATCATCTGGTCTGCGAGCAGTGCGGCGGGGTGATAGATCTTGCAGATGAGGATGTTGCCGCCTTTTTTGAGCTCTTAACCCAAAAATACCACATCAAAATTGATACCCACCATTTGGTGCTGTTTGGCGCTTGTCCCTACTGCAATCACTCCCAAGAGACCTAATTCTCCGGAACATCGCAGGTAATTTGTTCAATACGCTGCCGGAGAAAAGCTAAAATCGTTCCGGCTTCATTTACATCAAAATTCATACTCAGATGCCCGGCCCCAATCAACTCAGTCCAGTCCAACTGTGGCAGCCCATCAACATTTGATCGCGCGATCTCACAACCGTATGGAATCAGCGTTTTCTGAAATACTGCATACTCGCTGGGTTGCCGTCCTTCCAGGGGGACGTCTCCCGCTCCAATCCAGATGGACAGGCGCTGCAGGGCTGTCCGGTCAAATAGTATATACTGGGTGGTTTCTGCCAGGTTAAATGCCTGTTGGACCCCTGGCAGAAAACCTGGGTTGGGCTGCCGGTTTTCAGCGATTCCAAAATTACTCAAGACTTCAGCATCCTTGTCCCCCGGATAAATAATTCGGAAATTAAGCTGCGGTGCATCAGTCATCGATACCGCCAGCAGCCAGACCACATCAAGCTGCGGGTTGGCGGCGGTCAAATCATCCACCTGGATCAGGATCAACCTGCGCTGGTTGGAAAGGTCCGGCGTATCGTCTGGGGTGCTAATCATGGTCTCTGCCGGTTGCTCGGTGATTCGGGCAAGCCAATATCCTGCTGCCGCACACAGCCCAAACAACACCAGCAGAACAATAATGGCCGGAGCCTTTTCTTGCACCGTTTTCCTTTCCTGGTAATCCGTTGAAAAATGCCTGAACCAATAAAACCCCTGAGGCCGACGCGCCAATACCCCCCATACCCCCCACGTCCCCTCCCTGCTTAAATTCTACCAGAAATCGGAATTGGGTGGGGCTTTGTAAGACAACCAATTTTGTAAGGTTAAGTCAGGGCAAACAATAACATCCCCGTCATAAATCCCGCCAGGGCTGTCAGCGCCAGGCTGCCCAAAATTGTTCTCATGGACTTCTGCCGCAGCCACGCCAGGTGGCTCACCAAAACCTGCCGCACCTGATTCGTGAAGCTCGGTTCAGCATCAGGAATCAGCAGCCAGTCGCTCAGTTGGGTTAGTTCCCCGGTGACCTTATCCAGTACAGCCAGCTGCACTTTTTCGATCGTGTGCTCAAAAATCGTCATTGCTTCCTCCAATCAACGGGATGTCGTAATTTTGGTGATTTTGCCCGCCGCATTAACGCTGACGCGGATAATTCGCTGCAGCGCCTTCCCATTTGCGGTAATGGCTTTGGCCTGAAAAATCAGCGCCGTGCCATTGCTCTGCGGCTGCACCCGTGGGCGGCAGCCCCGGGTTTCTGGGAACTGCCGCTCCACCTGCTGACAGATTCGTGCCAGTTGCGCTGCATCCATAATCAATTGACCATGGTGCGGGTTCGCCGCCGCATAAAGGCTGGTAGATCCAGGTCATTGGCAGCCGCAACCGTATCCATCTCCGGGTGCAGCGTCAAAGGTGGGCGTCCCACTGGACTGGCTGGCTGCGCCGGCATTTCTACCGGGCGGGTTTCTACCGCTCGTGGCTCCGCCGGAATAACCTGTACCGGGGTTGCTCCCAGTCCGGTGACAATCAAAATCACCTGCGCCCGGTTCTTCATTCGCGGGTCCGTCGTAATCCCAGGGATGATTTCTGCCGAGTTGCCGGTGCGTTCCTGTAGCTGATTCAACGCTTCCATAACCTCCATAAAGGTGATGTCGGGCCCGGCAGTAAAGTTCGCCAGAATGGCAGTGGCATTCTCCAGGCAGATTGCATCCAGCAGCGGGTGATGCAGCGCTCGTTCAATCGCCTGGCTGGCTTTGTTGGCGCCCTCGCCCTGCCCAATTGACATAATCGAACCGCCACCCAGCTGCAGCATTTGCCGGATGTGAGCAAAATCCACGTTTATTAAACCGGTCTCGGTGATCAATTCAGTAATGCCCTGCACCCCCTGGCGCAAAACATCGTCTGCTAGCCTCAAGGCCATGTCCAGCGTCAAATCCCGCTTGCCCAGGTCCAGCAGGCGGTCATTTGGAATAGCGATCAGCGTGTCGGTGAAGCTGCGCAGCTTTGCCAGTCCGCCGCGCGCATTGGTTTGCCGCTTGCCCATCTCAAATGAAAATGGCATTGTCACCACGCCCACCGTCACCGCACCGATAGCCTTGGCGGCTCGCGCCGCCACCGGGATAGATCCAGTTCCAGTGCCGCCGCCCATGCCTGCCGCCAGAAAAACCATATCTGCGCCTTTCAGCGCCTCGGTAATCAGGTCGTAGCTTTCCTCGGCGGCTTCTTCTCCCACCTGTGGATTGCCCCCGGCGCCTAGTCCGCGGGTTCGTTCGGGCCCCAACTGCAGGCGCACCGGCGCCAGGCTGTTATTCAGTGCCTGTGCATCAGTATTTGCAGCAATGAAATCAACGCCAGTCAGTCCAAGTTCAATCATTCGGTTGATGGCGTTTGAGCCGCCGCCGCCCAGCCCAAGCACCTTCAGACAGGGCTTGTGGGCTGGCAGTGGCGTGCTGGGTACAAAAGAACGGGTGGCAATTGTGAAGTTCATGGGATCACCTCTCAGCCAGTATTGTTGCAAGAGTCGTGCCGGTCTCGTTGATCCGTTCAACCCGGCAGCCCGCCCGGCGCAGGCGGTTCAGCGCCTCTTCCGAAAAATCTTTCTCGCCGCCAATCACTAAAACAATGTCTGCCAGCGCGGCTTCAGCCAGCGAAAAACCGATCGTTGGGCGATATTTTTTGACATAGGGCCGAATAGCTTCAAAATGCCAGTCCGCGATGCCCCATTCATATCCCGGCAGCAGAACATAGCGCTTGATGGGCCGCTGTGGACCGGCAGGAACCTGCTTCGGAGCCACCGGCCGCGGCAGCGCTTTAACCTTCTGTGCCAGTTCGCTTGCTTTTCCGTCTGCCGAATACCAGGCCTTATCCGCATCTGGCGAATCGGGCGCCGCGCTCAGCAGCCAGAAACAGCAGCCCAGCACCTCCGCACCCAGCGGCGCCAGCGGGTGAGATCGATTGTTGGGGTCCGGGGTGGCCTGCCCATTTGCCAGACGCACGGCCGCCAGTTGAACCTCTGCCGGGGCATCCGCGCCGGCTTCCAGCAGCAGCATGGGCCGCGGCCCGCCCAGTTGCTTCTGTACAACCGCCTGAATCCATTCATATTGCCGAAACCCGCGCTGGTCTTCGGAGCCCTCCGGGGTCAGGTAGGGGCGCACCCCTGTCCAGCGAACTGCGCCGCCCAGCCCCCAATTCAATGAACGCTCATAACAATGCGCATAGGCAGAAACCGTCAGCGTTTCCAGCAGCCTGGTTTGACGCCGCCGTTCCAGCGCCTGCAGCGCCGCGCTTAAAAAGCTGAGGTCCCAGTAACTGCCTCCCGGCTCCAGCGGTGGAAAAACAGGCAGCAGCCCGGCATCCAGTGCGGCTTCAGCCAGCGGCAAATAGCGGTCCAGGGTGCGCTCAACCAGATCTTCCCCCAGCCATTCAGCCTCAGGCCAGGCTGTACTTTGATTGGGCCTTTCAAACAGCACAACGTACCGCACCCCCCAGGTTGAATAAGCGCGCAGCAGGGGGCGCAAGTCCTCAACCTGGGGCGGCTGATGCAGCGCCAGTTGGAACTGTAAGATGGGCGTGATACCCGCACCAATCAGGCTGCGCAGAAAAAACTCAGGCACTGCCCGGCTGCTTTCTGCCCGCAGCGCCAGCCAGCCTACCCCCAGCTCGTGGAGTTCGGGCAGCCAGGTCGCCAGGTCAGACTGGCGGTAATGCAGGGTATCCGGAAAATAATGCAGACCAGTGACAGCCATAGACGCTTCCAGAAGAAAGAGTGACGTGCTGCCTTCAACGGAGCAAGAAATATGCCAGTCTCCAGGATAACGCCTCTTAAAACCCAAAAGACAGTATAATTTCCCATCATGATTTTGGTTACCGGTGGCACCGGTTTTATTGGTCAGGCGCTTGCTCGCCAGTTGGTCCTCAATGGCCATCGGGTTCGGGTCTTACTGCGCCCTGCTCCTCAGTCGCCGAATCTGCCGCGGCACATCCCCGTTGAGGTGGCGCTTTGCTCACTGCGCGATGAGCGCGGCCTGCGCGCCGCCATGAAAGGCGTGGATGCCATCTTCCACCTTGCCAGCGCCGAAAACGCCTCCGGACGGGCAGACCTCGACGAGGTGGATATCGGTGGCGCCGAAGCCA
>JAGOFZ010000142.1 GCA_017996955.1 Longilinea sp. | reverse complement strand
GAGAAAAATAACCCGCGTCCGGCGGCTAACACCACGCCACAGGTCTTCGACAAAATCAGCCGGATTTGTGACTGGAAGGGATACCGGAAGATTGATATACTTGAAATGTTGTTTTAATGCCAGAAAGTGCCAGGTTCGATCCAGCGCCCCATATTCATGATCGGATGCCAGTACTTCATCCTGGTCGCTCAGTTTCAAGCTGCGAGCCACAATATTGAGTCCTACAGTGGCGTTGGTAACAAACACCAGATTGTTGGCTGATGTCCCTAAAAACTGAGCAAGATTGGAGCGGGCCTGCCGGAGCAGGTCGGTTGCCTGGCGCCCTAAAAACGCCACTGGCTGGCGCTCAAGCTCGTTCTGCCAGCGCCGATAAGCCTTCATCACAGGTCTCGGCGTGGCGCCAAAAGATCCATGGTTCAAAAAAGTAACGGTAGGGTCTAACAGAAAATGCCGCTTTAACGCACTGGGTGAGTTATTTTTGGAGGCCGGAATTGTTTCGTAGATTTTTCTCATTTCTAAAACCCACAAGGCCCGTTCCCGAATCTGATCGGGCCAATTTTCGTAATCTCTTTTTTGATATTGGCTGGTTTGGCATCCTCAACGGCAGCACAATCGCCTTTCTATCCATCTATGCCGCCCGAATTGGAGCAAATACCAGCCAGTTGGGGCTCATTACTGCCGCACCTGCAATTATAAGCCTGATTTTTGCATTACCCTCTGGCAATTGGCTGGGGCGCCGCCAGACGCGTGGGGCAGTTGTGACGACCGCCATCCTTTCCCGGATGGTTTATCTGGTTTATGTTCCCTTGCCATTTTTACTGGATAATTTTGGGGGCCAGACCCAGGTTCTAATCATCATTCTTGCAACTCTGGTCATGAGTATTCCCGGTACTGCCCTTGCCATGGGCTTTAATGCCCTGTTTGCCGAAGCTGTTCCGTTGGAATGGAGAGGATACGTGGTTGGGGTGCGCAACGCCGTGTTTGCCGTGACCACCACCCTGGCCACACTATTATGTGGCCGCGTATTGGTTAGTACAACATTCCCAATGGGCTATGTCGTCGTTTTTGGGCTCGGGTTCTTGGGCGCTGCCATGAGCGCCTACCACCTGTTTCGGGTTCACACGACAACAGAAAAGTACATTCCACCTGAAATTGATGGCATTTCCATAAATTGGTTTTCCCGCCTGCGCCAGCAGTTGCGTACAGATATCTTGCGCGGACCTTTTGGACGAGTGCTTTTTCTGTTGATTGCTTTTCATCTGGCGCAATATTTGCCGGCGCCCATTTTCCCGGCTTTTTCAGTAAATGTTCTTAAATTAAGTGATCAGATCATCGGTCTGGGCTCTGCCCTTTTTTATGTTACAGTTTTTATCGGCTCTTTGCAGTTTGCGCGTCTCTCTGCACGCTGGGGCAACCGCATTTTGACTGGGGTTGGCCTGGTAATGTTGGGTATCTATCCCGTTTTATTGGGCATCTCCACAGGCCCAACGCTTTACCTGATTACGTCATTGGTTGGCGGGTTTGCCTGGTCGGTGGCTGGTGGCGCTTACTATAATTATCTGCTTGAAAATGTTCCGCCCGCAGATCGCCCGGCGCATCTGGCCTGGTTCACAATTGGCGCAAATGCGGCAATTTTAGTTGCCTCAATCATTGGCCCATTGGTAGGCAACTGGTTGGGATTATCGGGCGCGCTCATTGTTTTAGGCGCCATTCGCATGTTGACTGGCTTCAGTATCGCCCGGTGGGGTTAGTTTTGAGGTAAAATCCAACCTATGGATGTCAAAGTTGTAGCAACCAATCGTAAAGCGCGATTTGAATATTTCTTACTGGAACATTTAGAAGCCGGGATCTCCCTTCAGGGCAGTGAAATTAAATCCATCCGGGCAGGACAGGTGAGCCTGTCCGAAGCCTATGTTCAGGTAGATGGACATGAAGCCTGGCTGATGAATGCGCACGTGGCCCCCTACGAAGCGGCCAACCGCTTCAACCATGACCCTCTCCGCCCCCGCAGATTGCTCCTGCATCGTCGTGAAATCCGCGAGCTGTTTAACGCTGTTCGCCAGAAGGGCGTTACCATCGTCCCTGTTCAAATGGTCATTAAAAACGGCCGCGCCAAACTTGAAATAGCCATTGCCAAAGGTAAAAAGCTGTATGATAAGCGCCACGAAATAGCTAAACGGGATGAAGAACGCGAAGCTGCTCGCTCACGTCGGGTAGATCGAGAGTAGAAAATTGATATCTAACGTTTGGATTGCCCTGATCGTCACGTTTGTTATTGCCTTGGGCTGGCTTCGTGTCATGGATGCGCTGGCCCATCGTGGCTGGATCAGCGGCCCGCTCAGTCGAAAAATAATCCATATGGGCACTGGCCCAATTTTTGTGCTCTGCTGGCTTCTTTTCCCAGATATTCCATCCGCGCGCTGGCTGGCCGCGCTGATTCCCCTGGCAATCACCGCACAATTTTTCCTTGTGGGCATTGGGGTCATCAAAGATCAGGCTGCCGTTGCAGCTATGAGCCGGCATGGCGACCGGCACGAAATTTTACGTGGCCCCCTATATTATGGGATAGTATTCGTTCTTCTGACCATTTTGTTTTGGAAGGACAACCCCGTCGGCATCATTGCGCTGATGATGCTGTGCGGCGGTGATGGCCTTGCTGATATCATCGGCAAACGCTTTATAAGTGGACGTCTGCCATGGTCTAAAGCGAAATCCTGGCTAGGTTCATTGTCCATGCTGATTGGGGGGTGGGTATTTTCGGCAATGGTCATATTGATTTATGTTCTGGCAAATGCTTTTACCGGTCCCTACTGGTCTTACCTGGGGCCAGTAACCATCATCGCCCTGGTCTGTACACTGGTTGAGTCAATCCCTTACCGTGATATTGATAATCTGACCGTCCCGGCTGTGGCAGTACTGCTGGGCTATCTATTTTTCTAAAACGAGGAACCCATGATTGAAATTGATGGCCATCATTTGACGCTGGAGCAGGTTATGCGGATTGCCCGCGAAGGCGAACCCGTTCGTCTTTCTGATAATGGGCGTGCTGCTATTCTCGAATCGCGCGCCTGCCTGGATGCCATCCTGGAAACCGGACGCCCGGTTTATGGCATCAATACGGGCTTTGGCATTTTTGCTGACCGCCGCATCCGACCTGATGAGAGCGCTCAACTGAGCCGCAATTTAATCTTAAGCCACGCTATTGGAACAGGCCCGGCCCTGCCCGCCGAAGTTGTGCGCGGTGCCATGTTGGTGCGCGCAAACACGCTGGCGCGCGGCTGCTCGGGTGTTCGATTGGAGGTTGTCGAGACTCTTTTGGAGATGCTGAATCGGGGTGTAACGCCAGTTGTCCCATCGCAGGGCTCCCTGGGGTCTTCGGGCGATCTTGGCCCCTTATCTCATATGGCGCTGGTGTGGACCACCGATCATCTGGATTGCGAAGAGGATTCGGGCTGGGCCGAATATGGCGGCGTGGTCATGACTGGCAAGGCCGCCATGGCTGAAGCTGGCATTCCCCGACTGGTGTTGGGTCCTAAGGAAGGCTTGGCTGTGAATAATGGCGCCACCTTCTCGGCTGCGCTTGCCGCCCTGTCGGTTTGGGATGCTGCCTACCTCGTTGAAGTGGCTGATATGGGCTTGTCGATGAGCCTGGAGGCCATGTTGGGAACAACTGCGGCTTTTGACCCGCGCTTGCATGCGGCGCGTAATCACCCTGGACAAATTGCTGTTGCCGACCATGTTAAACAGCTTACTGCCGGAAGTACGCTGATGAATGCCGCCGGGCGCGTTCAAGATGCCTATTCTCTCCGCTGCGCGCCTCAGGTTCACGGCCCCGTGCGCGATACTTTGGCGTTTGTCAGCCAGGTTGTCGAACGTGAAATTAACGCTGCAACTGATAATCCGCTTTTATTTGCCCCGGGCGATGCAATCTCTGGCGGCAATTTCCACGGTGAGCCAGTGGGCCTGGTGATGGATTACCTTGGGATTGCCCTGTCCGAACTGGCCGCCATTGCCGAGCGTCGAGTGTTCCGCCTGACGGATGGCAAGCTCAACGACGGCCTTCCTCCCATGTTAGTGGATACACCTGAAGCCGCTGGATTGAACTCTGGCTTGATGATGCCTCAGTACACCGCCGCATCACTGGTGCTGGAAAACCAGACTCTTGCCCACCCCGATTCGGTTCACTCCTTGCCAACCTCTGGCGAGCAAGAGGACCACAATGCCAATGCAATGACCGCTGCTCGACATACCCGACAGATTTTGGATAATACGGCCCATGTACTGGCTATTGAGCTGTATACCGCCGCCCGCGCGCTTGACCTGCGGTTGCGCCAGCGACCGGGATCCGTTTTGGGGCAGGGCACCGCCCAGGTTCATCAAACATTGCGCCAAGCTGTTCCATATCAACCCGGCGATGCCTGGTGGGGCCCCGAAATCGAGAAAGTCAAACAGCTCATCTGGTCACGCGCGTTTCAATTAGCGCTCTAATCTGACAGTTTTGGTTGACAAAACCCTGCGAAACAGGTATCTTAACGCCCATGAATGATCACCCTATCTCTCGTCGAGATTTTCTAAAACTCAGCCTGCTCGGTGCCGCCGCTCTTGGCATGCGCCCCTGGCGGCATTGGACAGTAGAGCAATTTCAGACTTTTCCAGAGTCTGCCCGTTTGGGACGCGTCCTGTCACGTTTGGATTTAAAAGCCAAACCCTCGCCCGACAGCGCCACAGTGAGCACATTGTATGATGATGCCGTGGTTGTCTGGCAGCGCGAGGTGATGGGCGAACCATTCCCCATGTTCCCCACCAATCGGCGTTGGATAGAGACCCCGGATGGCTATCTGCCAGCTCCGCTGGTGCAGCCCGTATGGAACAAGCCCAACGCGCCCCTGACGGAACTGCCCACCAGCGCAGCCGGGCGTGGCATGTGGGCCGAAATCACGGTTCCCTATGCCCAGTTTTATCTGGATGCCGCCAACCCGGCCTCGCCCCTGCTAAAAGAACTGGCCCCAGACCGCTACCGTTTATATTACAGCCAG
>JAGOFZ010000141.1 GCA_017996955.1 Longilinea sp. | reverse complement strand
TGAAACAATCCGTACTGAACATCAATGACCAGCAATGCAGAATCAATCATGTTACCTCGATGTAGAAAAATATCCGGGTTTTGCGCGGTCTGGCTGAATGATATCCCTGGCGCGGCTGAAAATCACAACTCATATCGGGGATATTTACCCAAACACAATTTCGGTCGTCGGCCTGACAACTGCCCCCGCGGCCTGGAGCTTGGCGTTCCAATCCTTAATCAACTGATCGGCCTTTTGGCTGTAGCTGCTGTGTGCATCTGCCGCCAGCGTGACCGGATAGCCCAGTGCCAGCGCGCCCAGGCAGGTGGCTTTGACGCAGCCATGAGTCACCAGGCCGCAGGCCACCAGCCGATCCACCCTGCGGGCGGTCAGAATTTCCTGCAAGGGGGTGGATTCAAAGGCGTTGCCGTGTTCCTTGAACACCAGCGAGTCGGTGGGACGCGGCGCCAGCCGGGGGTGTAACTGCCAGGCGTCAGTGCCTTTCACCAGGTCACGCTCGGCGCAGTGCTGCACATAGATCACCGGCGCGCCGGCAGCCTGCGCCCGGCTGACCAGGGCGAGGATATTGTCGAGCAGGGTTTCGGCATGATAGATGGGCGTGGATTTCTGGAACAATCCGCGCTGAACGTCAATGACCAGCAAAGCCGGCTGCGGCATGGATGGCTCACTTTCCGAAGAGTATTGGTTTAACGCGGTTCGTCAAACAGATCCAGCGGCTCGCGCCGGAACTGGTAGCGAGCCAGAATGGCCTCGATAATCATTTGATTATCGGCGGTCAGGTCAATAAATTCAAAGCCGGTGTTGAAGAAAGAAGAGTCTTTCTCCTGGCGGCACCAGGCCACCCGCGCCGGTTGAACCACCCGCGTGGCGGGCGTCTCGGGCGTTTCGTGAAACTCAATCACCAGCGTCAGCGTCTGGTTGACCTCCATCGGCTTCTCGCCGAGCATCATCGCCCCTTGCAGGGTCAGGTCTCCCAGGTATCCCAGCACCCGGTTTTTCTGGTATTCGTAAACCGGTGTAAATTTAATCAGCTTTTTTCGTTCAGTCTTCCGTTGATCGCTCATGCGCGGCCTCCAAACCTCAGGGCGGGTGTCACCGATTGTCATAATCATTGTATGAATATCCGCACAATAAGTCAACCGGATTTAAAAGAGTTTGTAACTACAAATTACAACATATGTAGTTATGAAAAAGGTTGCAAAATGCGAAAAACAATGCTAGACTTGATAATGACCCGCTCAAATCGTTAGTTGTTCTGATGTGGATTCTGGCTATAGGATCATACAGGGGGACTCTTTGACCAATTTTATCGTCAGGTTATTATCACAAAATATCCTTCAATCAATTCATTCGATTAACCTTAGTAGATGGAAGAAACCAATAGCGGTGGGTTTAATCGCGTTTTTTGTAGGGATACAAGGCTTTGTATTTTATGTAAGATATTGTACTCTATCCGACTGGACGGTCCACTTTTCTCCGGCTGCCCAAGATTTATTTAATAAGGATCTTTATTGTTCAGAACGGTACGGTTTTTATAATCCTCTTTGGGTGCTTTTCTTCATTTATCCATTTTCTTTTTTGCCAGTTCGGGTCGGTAATTTGCTGGTTTCGTTACTGTGTTTAGTTGGTCTTGCATGGGTGGCATACCGACGGGGAGCAAAGCCCCTTGATATGGCGTTGTTTCTGTTGATGCCGCAAGTTCAATTTATGGCTGGTAACGGCGACTTTGTGGACGTATTAACCTCGATAGGCTTCGTTTTACCACCACAAATTGGGCTCTTTTTTATCCTTGCTAAACCCCAGGCGGGGGTTGGTCTTGCTTTGTATTGGTTTGTGTTGGTGTGGCAAAAGGGGAAATTAAAAGAAGTTATTCGAATTTTTGCCCCAGTATTGATTGCTTATATGGTTTTGTTATTGGCCTATAAACCTAATTTACTGCAGGCCCTTCTGGCTGCAAAAGACCAGGTAGGGATGGGGTCGGCTCATGATGTAAATATGTGGCCTTATGGCGTGATATTTGGTGTATTATTATTAGTCTCTGCCATCAAAAAGAGAGATAATGGGCGGGCTATCCTGTCATCAGTCTGTTTTATGCCTTATGTTGGTTTTTATACATGGCCGGTCGCATTATTGGGCCTATTGCCTTCAAAACTCTATTTTAGATTAGCGGTTATTACTATGTGGATTCTAGGGTTAATTTTAGGACATAGTTGACTCTAAAGTATGTCCTGAATCGACGCATTCCATTTATTTTGGTGGAATAAGGTTGGAGGCTTAATTGCATTGTTCGCTGGCGTAAAGTGAATATTTCAAGATTGTGTTTTATAAAGAGATGTTTATCCATCCCCGGATCGTTGTGAAATTCTTTCACCATTCCAATTGTCATAATCATTGTATGAATATCCGCGCAATAAGTCAACCGCCCAGATTCATGGGTTACAATTAATCTGCCTCTCATCCGGGTGCCTGGCCCGGAAATCCATTCCCCTATTTTATTGTGGAGATTCTATGAATAAGAGCTCACCTCTGTTCGTGCGCCTGGCGCGGCTGCTGCTGACCGCCTGTGCGCTGCTGGCTGCCGTTTTCGGCGGCATCAATCAACCGGCGCAGGCGGCCCCCGCGCCCGATGGCTGGCTGCCTTTTGGCTCCGAGGTCGCCCCGGCGGCGCCAGCCGTTTCACTGGTGCAGGCCGATGCCTACACCATCACTGTGCAGGCGGCCATCCCCGGCGCCAATGTGCAGGCCACCACCCTCAATGCCCGCAGCTATGCGGCGCTCTCGGGTGAGGGCTTTGTGCAGGGCGGCGAGGTGGGCGCACCCAACCTGCCCGTGGTCCGCCGGGATATCGAAGTGCCTTTTGGTGCCGAGATCTCGCTGGAAGTGCTGGCGCTGACCAGCCGAACCACCACCCTGGCCGAGGCTGGCCTGACCGGGCCGATTGCGCCCGTACAGGCGCCGCAGCCCAAGTGCGGTGAACCCCTGGCCGCCAACGAGCCCGCCGCTGAAATTTACGGCGCGGCCGCAGCCTACCCCGAAGCCCCGGTGCGCATCACCGGTGAATACACCGTGCGCGGTCACCGCGTGGTCACGGTGGAAATCTGGCCGGTGGCCTACACCCCCGCCACCGGCGGCCTGGAGCTGATCTCCGAGGTCAGCTTCCGGCTCAAGCTGGCCGGCAGCGACCTGGAAACCACTAACGCCGAGGCCGAGCGCCTGCGCTCGGATGCCTTCGAGACGATCCTGGCCCGCAATATCCTCAACTACAACCAGGGCCGGGGCGCCATTGCTGCCAAAACCCCCGAAAATTACCTCATCATCACCGCGGATGTCTATGAAACCGGCCTGGCCGATTTTGTAGCCCTCAAGCAGAGCCAGGGCTTCAATGTCACGCTGGCCAACCTGACCACCGTGGGCGGCACCACCACCACCGCAATCAAGAATTACATTGTGGCGGCTTACAACGGCGCCAACCCGCCGGCTTACCTGCTGCTGGTGGGTGACCATAACGACGGGGCCGAAAGCCTGCCTGCCTGGCCCTTCCCGGGCTACATCTACTACACCGACCTGTTCTACGGCACCATGGGCGGCGCCAGCGACTATGTGCCCGATATGCACATTGGGCGCTTCCCCGTGCGCGAGACCAGCCAGCTTGCCAACATGGTCAACAATAACCAGTACTATGAAGATGATGTGACCGGCGCCGAAGCCTGGGTGAAGAAAGCTGCCTTCCTGGCTACCGATGATGGCAGCTTCTATGATGTTGCCGAAGGCACCCAGAACTACGTCATCAATACCTACACCCTGCCCAAAGGTTACAGCGGCATCTTCCCCAACAACCCGCAGGCTGGCGGCGACAAGCTCTACGCCATTACCTATGACGCCGAGAGCGCCGATGTGGTCGCCTCTCTCAACGATGACCGTGTGATGGTCATCTATACCGGGCACGGCAGCCCCACCAGCTGGGCAGGCCCGTCCTTCAGTCAGACCCAGGTGCGCAATCTCACGGGCGTCATCTCGCCCTACGTGGTTGGGCATGCCTGTGTGACCGCCGACTTCACCACCAACGAGTCCTTTGGCGATACCTGGGTGATCCAGAACGGCAAAGGTGCGCTGACCTATGTGGGCGCCAGCAACAACAGCTACTGGGATGAAGATGATGTGATGGAGCGCGTGATTTTTGACACGCTCTATGCCGACCCGCTGGATGTGCCCAGCGTAGGCGAAATCAAATGGGCCGGCCTGATGGCTGTGCAAACCGCCTACCCCTCCAGCGCCAATTACTACTGGGAAGAATATCACCTGTTTGGCGACCCCAGCCTGGTGATTGTGCTGGGCCCCCGCACCCCCGACTTTACGCTTGCGGCAGACCCAACCTCCTTTGCCATGTGCAGCACCGACACCGTGACGGCCGACCTGACTGTGGGCAGCATCAACGACTTTGTGGACCCCGTGACCCTCACGGTGGACGCCCCCACCGGCCTGACCCCCACGCTGAACCCTGTCAGCCCCATCACCCCGCCCGGCGCCACCGTTCTCTCGCTGGCGGGTGACGGCACCACCGCCTTCGGCGCCTACACCGTCACCGTGACGGGTGTAGCTGGCGCCAGCACCCACACTGCCGACATCGCCCTGAACGTCTATTCTGCCATGCCTGCCGCGCCCGCCCTGACGGCCCCCGCCAACGGCGCAACCGACGTGGCCCCCCTGCCCGTCTTCACCTGGGGCGCCGTGGCTCAGACAGTCACTTACCGCCTGGAAGTGGCGAAAGACGCCGCCTTTACCAACATCATCCTGGATGTGCCCGGCCTGACCGCCACCACCTATACCCCCACCACCGCCTTTGAAACCGACACCCGCTACTACTGGCGCGTGACCGGGACCAACCCCTGCGGCGAAGGCGCCATCAGCACGGCCTTCAACTTCCGCACCCGCCCGGGCCCCGGCGACTGCCCCGCTGGCACCACGCCGGTGACGCTCTACACCACCACGTTTGAAGACGCCCCCGCCGGCTGGACCGATGCCAGCACCGGCAGCTACC
>JAGOFZ010000140.1 GCA_017996955.1 Longilinea sp. | reverse complement strand
CACTAATATATTGGTCCCACATATAGACTCCTGCTTAGGCCTGCATAGATTTGCCGGTGCCGCGATATCGCAACATGACAATTTCAGACAATATGCTCAGGGCAATCTCTTCGGGTGTTTCAGCATTTAGCTCCAGACCCATGGGGGAATGGACGCGACGGAGAGCGTCCTCAGATATCCCGGCGTCCAGCAATGCCTGTTTTGTAAACGACCATCGCCGGCGGGAACCTATAATGCCGATATATCCCGCATCTGTCTCTAATAATGTCGGCAACCCTTCAATATCCACATCGGAGCCGCGAGTTGTCAGTACAAGAGATACTTGCGGCGTAATATTCATCATGGCTGGGAGTTGCGACAGTGTGCAAGGATAAAAGAAATCTGCATCCGGGTGTGTATCTGATGTACATAATTCAATGCGATCATCAGAGACGCCGACCAGAAAACCCAGCCAATGCGCCAATTGAACCACGGCTTTGCCAACGTGGCCGCCGCCAATCACGATAATTGACGGGCGCGGGAGGATGGGCTCGACATAAACCTCAACTGTGCCGCCGCAAACGCCAACATCTCCCTTGGATGGATCAATCATGTTGTACTCCAATAAGCGCGTTCGACCGTCTCGAAGGGAATCAAGTGCTTCTGCTTTGACCCGATTCTCCACCTCGCCGCCGCCAACAGTGCCCAATATTTGCCCATCGGCATAGACGAGCATTTTGCAACCCTCGCGCCGGGGAGTTGCTCCGCGGGTGCGTACAATGGTGCACAAAGCTCCAGCAGTATTATTCTTCTCCAGGTCAGCAACAGCCTCAAGAATTGAGGTCATATATCAGCCTTCTTTCAGTGATTGTAAGGCGCGCCAGATCCGTTCCGGTGTGGCAGGATTCTGATCTACATTTGCGCCACACGCGTCCAAAATGGCATTACCAACTGCAGGGGCTACACCATCCAGCGGAATTTCGGCAACGGCCTTCACGCCAAATGGATGGGATGGCTCGTATGTCTCGATAAACAATACTTCCATTTTAGGCATCTCGTCCGCCCGGAAGATGTGATAATCTCTCAAATCAGTCTCTCTGGCACGGCCATCCGCGTCATAGCGCATTTCTTCGCAAACTGCGTATCCCAGAGCCTGAGCCATGCCGCCTTCAATTTGGCCGGCAGCAGTCACCGGATTGACAATTACACCGCCATCGACAGCCATCAACAACCGATCAACTGTTACCTGTCCAGTTTCAACATCCACCGTCACCTCGGCAAATTGCGCCGCAAACGGGGGCGGCGAAGACGGGGACATATAAGAGGCGACTGCCATAATTTGCTCTTGGTCATTATGGTGCAAGGCGTTATGCGCCAGATCAAACAGGGTGACAAAGCGTCCATCAGGTGCTTCAGCACGGCGATTGGACAGCGTAATCTGATCGGCTTCCACTGCCGGGCCGTTTTCGCTTAACATTTTAGCGGCCCGCTGGCAGATTTTTTCAGCAACTTGCTGGGCAGCTCGTGTGGCTGCGCCGCCTGATATATAGGTGGTGCTGGAGGCATAGGCGCCCACATCAAAGGGGGTAAAGTCTGTGTCTGACGAATAGACCAGGATATCTTCAAGTTCAATACCCAGAACCTCGGCTACCATCTGCGCCAGAACCGTGTCGGATCCTGTTCCAAGGTCGGTTGCGCCAATCAACAGGTTAAAAGAGCCATCGTCATTCATCTTGAGGCTAGCGGCGCCCATATCCAGATATGGGATTGCGGTTCCCTGCATCATCATGGCAATACCAATGCCCCGACGCAGGTGGGGTTTGTTGGGGACCAGATGCCAGGCATCAACACTAAATTTGTCATCCCAGCCCATTACCGCTCGACCCTGCCGGACGCATTCTTCCAGGCCAACCGTATGGATAATTTCAGGGCGTGGTTCGCGGCCTTCACTCCAGGCAGTACTGAAAGGATGCAGCTCGCCGGGGCGTAGAGCATTCTTCAACCGAAATTCAATCGGGTCAAGCGCCAGCGAACGAGCGATTTTTTCCATGTGTCGCTCAACCGCCCAGTATCCCTGCGGAACACCGTAACCGCGGTAAGCACCTGCTGGCGGTGTGTTAGTATAGACAACATCTGCGTAAAACCGGATATTGGGTGACTGGCGATATTTACCATCGCCAACATATAAAGCCATTGATTTATGACCAGTGTTACCAGTAACTGTTAAAGCATGGCATCCATAGGCTCCGGTATCCGTCAAAACGGTCATCTCGTTAGCTGTAATAGTGCCGTCGCGTTTGACGCCGGTTTTCATATGAATGCGCATGGGATGTCGTGAACGCGCCGAGGTAAACTCTTCTGCGCGTGTATATTCGATTTTTACCGGACGCCCTGTGGCAATGGTCAAGTGAGCGGCAATATCCTCAACCAAAATCTCCTGCTTGCCGCCAAACCCACCACCAACCCGGGGTTTGATGACACGGATTCGCTTCATCGGCAGCCCTAAAACCGGAGCCAGCACCCGCCGGGCATGGAACGGCACCTGGGTGCTCGAGCGGATGACCAAGCGATCGTCCTCATCCCAATAGCTGATTACCACATGCGGCTCAATGTGGGCTTGCTGCACCTTCGGCACCTCATAATCCGCCTCAAAAATCTCATCGGCATCCGCAAATCCCTCGTCAAGATTGCCAATATCAATCCGGATTTCAGCAGCCAGATTTCGAGTAGGGTCAGAATCGGCAAAATTTACATATTCTGGTTCGTCATGCAGGATAGGCGCGCCAGGCTGCATCGCTTCGGCCGGATCCAGCAGAGCCGGCAGGGGTTCATATTCCACTTCAATCAAGCTTAATGCCTGTTGAGCAATGGCCTCAGTCTCGGCGGCTACAAACGCAACCCGATCACCCACAAAACGCACTTTATTGTCCAGTGAAAATGTGTCCAACGGCCCAGGAATGGGGTCGGATTGTCCGGCAGTCGAGTAGGCCACCCGGGGAATATCCTGCCAGGTCAAGACAGCAGCAACACCCGGCAGTGCCCGGGCTTTTGAAGCATCGATCTTGCGAATGTGCGCATGAGCCACCGGGCTCCACAAAACTTTGGCAATTAACATATTGCGAGGTTCGATGTCGGCCGTGAAAGCTGGTTTACCCTGTACCAGCTTCAAGCCATCCACTTTGACTTCAGGGCGACCAACGCGACTGTACTGCCGGGTCTGCGGCACGGTCCACAAACGCGGCAAGACCCGGGTTTGCGTATCGGAGAAATTATTCTGGTTGTTAGCGTTGGAATCTGGTGCAATGGGCTCGGGCCAGGCTTCCGCAGGAATGGGCTCTACAGGCAGGGCCTCTTCGCCACGCAAAATCGCGGCCGCCCGCAAGATGGCCTCAACTGGTTTTACATATCCAGTGCAGCGGCACAAAATTCCAGACAGTGCGTCGCGCGCTTCCGCTTCTGTGGGCGTTGGGTTTCGTTCCAGTAAGGCCAAGGCAGCCATGACCATGGCTGGTGTGCAATAGCCACATTGGATGGCGCCGCTCTGGAGAAAAGCTTGCTGAATGATGTGGAGACCATCTGTCTTTTTCCATCCCTGGCGGGGATGTTCTCCAACCTTTTCGATCGTCTGCAAGACATGACCATCCACCTGTGCGGCCAGGAGGGAACAAGAATTCACGGGGTGCCCATCCAGTAATACCGTACAGGCGCCGCATTCGCCTTTCTGACAGCCCCCGAACTTGACGCCAAAATATCCTTCACGGCGCAAGACGTGCAACAGTGTGTCTGAAGGGGAAATCTGCCAGGTCTTAGATTCGCCATTGAGTTTTACGGTAATATTCATTGCTTAATTCTCCCGCTTCATGATGCGATTGACTAGAACCGCTGCTGCGGCTCGGCGGTAGGCTGCCGACGCCCAGGCATCATCGCTCTGGCTGCAGGCATTTTTCACGGACGGAGACGCAGATGCAGCATCATCCTGCCCATCAGAAGCCAACACCGGTAAATCTCCAAAGCCACCAACAACAATGCGTACTCTATTTGAGCTTTGCCAGCGGCAAACTGCGACACAAACGATAGGCGTATCGACCGGAGTTCGAGCAACAGTCTCCATGCTGACCTCGACATTGGCGGGCAGTTGGACCTCGGTCAACAGGTGATTTCTCTGACGATGGGCGCGCAATGCCAACCAATCTCCCAGACCAACGGTCTCATTTTGAGGTTGCCAGGTCAGTCGTGCGTCCATTGCGAGCAAGACGGAAAGTAGAGGGGACCGTCCATCACCAGCGATAATTGCGCCCGCAATGGTAGCTGTATTGCGGACATTCAGGCCAGCCTCAAGATATGCCGAGCGCCGCAAAGCTTCGGGCAGAGATGGGGCTTCGGTCAGGGTTTGCATGGTGACAGCCGCACCAATCTGAAGAGTATTTTTCCCAAAGGCCAATCCATCCAGCCCAAGACGCTGAAGATCCACAACGGCAAGATCCAAATGCGAGTATCGGCTCAGACGCGTTCCCCCGCCCATTGGAACTGTGGTGGGATTGGTGCGCGCCAACAAGTCCAACGCCGCTGAGATTGTCTCTGGTCGGTGATATTCAATAATCATTAGAAGACCTCCTGGGATCAGGCGCTTAATGGAGAGAATGTGTCAATCAATAATTTAACATCGCCGCCTACCGGATAGAGAATTGGGCAAGTGCAGCCATTATTCATATACTCAGCGACTTTTTTGCGGGCCTCGTCTGGTGTACCGGAGGCCGTAATGCGTACAATCAACTCTTCTGGGACCAGATGTTTTGCTTTTTGAATCTGCTCATGGGTCGCAGGCCACCCTAAAATAGATTGGATTTCGGTCACAATATCGGTCGAAACGCCTGAGGCTTTAGCAATGTGGGGTTGCTGCGCCAGATACTGCGTCAGGAGTTCGCGAGTGGTATCAATTGCGCGGTCATGGTCATGATCCACTGAGCACACCACCAGTTGTGGTCGATCAATGTCATCCAAAGTTCGGCCTGCCTTACGGGCGCCTTTGTCCAATAATTCCAAAGCCTTAATATTGTATTCCGG
>JAGOFZ010000139.1 GCA_017996955.1 Longilinea sp. | reverse complement strand
GGCCTTGCTCATCGTTGCCCTGTTTGCCCTGCTGCTGCGCCCCGCTTCACCCCGCTTGTTTTTTGCCGCTGGCGCTCTGGTGGGTTTTTCTGCCTGGGTTCGCCCCGATGGCCTGACCCTCATTGGCCCAGCGTTATTCGCTGCCCTGTTGCTTCCGGGCCCTGCCCGCGCTCGTTTGATTCGCTCCGGCTTAACCCTCGCCGGATTTGCCTTGTTGTTTATTCCCTACCTGGGCTTTAATTTGGCCCTTGCCGGTGAGCTGTGGCCCAACACATTTTTCGCCAAACAGGCCGAATATGCCATCCTGATCCAGCAGCCCCTTTGGGCTCGCCTGGGCAGCCTGGCCGCGCTGCCCCTGGTCGGGGTGGGGGTCACCTTGCTTCCCGGAGCCCTGTATGCGGTCATCAAATCGACCCGCCGCATCCTTTCTGCCTGGCGCTCAGCGTCTGCCATCCAGCCGGGTGACCTTGTGCTGTTGGCGATGTTCCTCTGGTGGCTGGGCTATACCGTCATCTATGCTTTGCGCCTCCCCGTGACGTACCAGCACGGCCGCTACCTGATGCCCGCCATGCCGGTTTTCTTCCTGCTTGGCCTGTTGGGCACCGTCTGGCTCCTCTCCGATTTACCCCTGGCGCAGAAGTGGCGCCGCCGCCTGCGCTTTGCAGTTGCTCTCACCATTGCCGGAGTAGCTCTGTCATTCTATGCCCTGGGCGCCCGCTCTTATTCAAATGATGTCGCCATCATCCAGACCGAAATGGTCCAGACCGCTCACTGGGTGGCGCAGAACACCCCGCCGGATGCCCTCGTCGCCGCCCACGATATTGGCGCCCTCGGCTACTATGCCGACCGCCAGCTTGTGGACCTCGCCGGGCTGATCTCCCCCGAAGTCATCCCCTTCATCCGTGACGAAACCCGCCTTGTCGCCTACCTGGACGAACGTCAGGTGGACTATCTGGTCACCTTCCCCGGCTGGTATCCCCAACTGATCCAAAACCGCCCCCTCCTCTACACCACCGGCGGCCTCTCCGCCCCCGCCCAGGGCGGCGAAAACATGGCCGTCTATCGCTGGCTGCTCACGCCCTGACCTTGCCGCCTGCCCTCTCTACCCACCCGGGAGGGCACCCCCCGACCCTCAATTCTCTCCCACTCTTAACCGCACCCGTCTTTTCCTGTGGTATACTATCCGTCCCGTTGGACGGGATAACTCACTTTAAGGGATGGCTATGTACCTTACGCCAGATAATTCTATTCGACAAACCCAATCGCGCGACCTGGTAGAAATTCATCTGCCCGATGGCCGCACCTTTGAAGGCCCGCGCAGCCTGCCTGTGGGCATCTTCCTGCGCGCCCTGCCCGAATGGGACAACCCGCCCATTGTCGGCGCCGTCATCAATGACGAACTGCGCGAACTGACCTACCCCATCGATATCGAATCCCGCGTTCGCCCCGTCACCATGGCCGAAGCCGATGGCGCCCGCATTTACCGCCGCTCCATCACCTTCCTGCTCGAAGCCGCCTTTGAAGAGCTGTTCCCCAATGACGACCTGATTGTGGATCACTCGGTCGCCTCGGGCGGCTTCTTCTGCTGGCTCGATGGCCGCGCCCCGCTGACCACCGCCGAACTCGCCCGCCTCGAAAACCGCATGCGCGAAATTGTCGCCGCCGACCTGCCTCTCGAGCGCCACACCGTCCCGCTGGAAGAGGCCATTGCCTACTTTCAATCCAAGGGCTACGATGATAAGGTCCGCCTGCTCAAATACCGCCAGCGTAAAGAACTGGTGCTCTACCGCCTGCTTCATCATCAGGATTACCACCACGGCTACATGGTGCCTTCCACCGGCTTCCTGCGCTGGTTCACCCTGACTCTGCTCGGTACGGGCTTTGTACTGCAGTACCCCCGCCGCAACGCGCCGACTGAACTGCTCCCCATGCCCGAATATCCCAAGCTGCTCAACACCTTCCGCCAATATGAGCAGTGGCTCACCCGCCTGGGCATCGCCAGTGTTGGCGCCCTCAATGATTCCATCGTCGCCGGCCGTGCCCGTGAAATCATCCTGGTGGCTGAGGCCCTGCACGAGCAGCAAATTTCAGACATCGCCCAGCAAATCGTTGAGCGTGTCAATCAAGCCCGCATTGTTTTGATTGCTGGTCCATCCTCCTCGGGCAAAACCACCTTCTCCAAGCGCCTGGCGGTGCAGCTCCTCTCTCAGGGGCTGTCCCCCTTCCCGCTTGAGATGGATAACTATTTTGTGGACCGAGATCGCACCCCTCGAGACGAAGATGGCCGAATCGACTTTGAAGCGCTCGAAGCCCTGGATACCACCCGTTTGCAGTCCGATCTCCAGCACCTGCTTGCCGGTGAGAAGGTTCAGCTCCCCCATTACAACTTCCATACTGGTATGAGCGAGCCCGGCGAATGGGTGCAGTTGGCCCCCGACCAGTTGGTGATCCTTGAAGGCATTCACGGCCTCAACCCTCGCCTGCTGCCCGATATCCCATCCGCCCAGACCTTCCGCATCTATGTTTCCTGCCTCACGCAGCTTAACCTGGATCGCTACAACCGCATCTCCACCACCGATACCCGCCTGATCCGCCGCATCGTGCGCGACGCCCGCGAGCGCGGCTACACCGCCAAAGATACGATTGGCCGCTGGGATATGGTTCGCCGCGGTGAAAAACGCCACATCTTCCCCTACCAGGAATATGCCGATGCCATGTTCAACTCGGCTCAGGTTGTCGAGCTTTCGGTCCTGCGTCCTCTCGCCGAACCGCTGCTCCGCCAGGTCCCCTTTGGTCACCCGGAATACATTGAAGCCAAGCGCCTGCTCAGCTTCTTGCAGTGGTTCCAACCCATCGAAGCGGATCTCATCCCCGGCAACTCGATCCTGCAAGAGTTCCTGGGTGGCTCCAGCCTCAAGGCCTTCAAACTCTGGGAACACAACAACGGCTAACCTGCCCTTGACGGGTAGATAATGCAACCACACCGCCCTGGCAATTTATTTGCCAGGGCAGTTTTTGTCTGGCTGGACTTACTGCTCCAGCCCGGTCAGTTTGCTGCTCACATCCCACAGCCGCCGCCACATCTCTCGATTGTATGATTTGGCATTCGACCGCACCATTTGATTGTGTTCATCCCAGTACCCACCGGTTGTATCCTGAACCGCCGGGTCAGCCGCCAGATAAACATAAGTCTCGGCCTGCTGTTCAGGGGTAATGGCCATGCTCCGTTTGAGCTGATAGATTTTCAGCAGCCATTTGGGCAGATGGGTCAGCCGTTCGTCTGGAATAGCCACATTCGTCACGCGCACACAATTGACCGTTACGCCGCTGCCTTTCAGCCGCTCAGCCAGGTCGTAGGTGAACATCACCTGCGCCTGTTTGGAATGATAATAGGCATGCTGTGTGCTGAACTTGCGCTCACCGTTCAGATTGTCAAATTCAATCTCCAGGGCAGGGTACAGGGTCAGTCCCTTGGATGCCACTGTGATAATCCGGCTGGGTGCGCTGCTCTTGAGCACATCAAGCAGCAGCCGGGTCATCAAAAATACGCCCAGGTGGTTGGTCGCAAAGATGGTTTCAACCCCATCCTCGGTCAATGTGGCTTGTTTGAGGGTGTGATCAAAATTCGCCGCATTATGAATCAACACATCCAGCCTTGCGTATCGCTGCTTGAATTCGGCCGCAAAATTCCGGATGGATGCCTGTGAAGCCATGTCCACCTGCATCAGCGCTACTTTATGGCTGCCGCTGACCTGTCGAACCTCATCCAGGGCTCGGGCGCCGCGCTCCGCAGATCGACATGCCATAATCACCGTTGCGCCCAGCTTTGCCAGTTGAATCGCCGCGGACTTGCCAATGCCCGAATTGGCGCCCGTGATGATGATCGTCTTTGCATCCAGCTGATAAGCCATTTTTAACCTTCTTTCAATTGCGATGAGTTTTCCAGCGCCATACCGTATTGCAGCATGGCAATCAATTGATCAAAAATCTGCCGGGCCTCTGGCGATTGTAAAACCGTGTGAGTCGGTTCTCCCCGGGTTTCTTGGGCTGTTTCCGTAATTAAATACTGCCCCAGTTGAGTCAAAACTGCCGTGAACAGGAACGCCGCCGTTCGGGCGTCAATATCGGCGCGCACTTCACCGTTCTTTTTGCCCTGCTCAATCAGGGCGAAAAAATACTGCGCCGTTGATTCCTTCGCCTGCGTGATAATGCTTTCGGGCAGCGGCGACTGTCCATAAATGGCGCGGTAGCCAATCTTTGCCAGTTTGGGGTGCACAATTTCGTATTGGCCCATGGCCTCAAACAGCCAGCGCAGGCGCTCAAACAACGTTGCCCGAGCATCGGGCGGCTGGGCGCTAGCCATCATCTCAGCCTTCTTCTGTAACGCCAGCTCTAACAAATAATGATGCAGGTCGCTCTTATCCACAAAATACTGATAAAGACTGCCTTTGGGAATTCCAGCCTGAATCACAATTTGAGAGACTGATGCGCTCTCATAATCGCGCTCCGCAAATTCATCAATGGCAGCCTCGAGAATCTTTTGCCGTTTTTCGTCCGGCAGATTGAAAAAAGTAGGGCGTGGCAATTGCATTCCTCAGGTTTTGATTTTATGACTGCTCAGTCATATGACCGAGAAGTCATATTATATAACCTTTCCCCCGGATGTCAAGCGGTAAATGACCCATAATGAACCGAAAAATAAACCTCCCGGTGGGTATTGGCCCACCGGGAGGTAAAACTTACGGATCCACCCCAGTTATACGATTGACTTCAGCACACGCCCCAGCCGGGCAATGCCTTCGTTGATCGTCTCTGGGTTGCTGTACGAGAAATTCAACCGCATGGTATTCTCGCCGCCGCCGTTCGGGAAGAACGAAAAGCCCGGCACGAACGCCACCTTCTCTTTATCCACCGCAACCTTGAACACCTCGGAAGAGTTCATCCCCTGAGGCAGCGTAATCCACAGGAACAGACCACCCAGCGGGTGCGTCCACTTGACGCCCTTGGGCATATGCTCTTCCAACGCATCCAGCATCACATCCCGGCGCTCGCTGTACACCTTGCGGATGG
>JAGOFZ010000138.1 GCA_017996955.1 Longilinea sp. | reverse complement strand
CAACATTGCCGAGGATATAACGCTCAACCTGTTTGTGGATGCCATCAATCGCAAAATAGCTGTAATTGTGCGAGAGGGCATAACAGGGCGTGACTGAGCCATCCCAGCCGACCACAATGGAGCGATCCTGCACAAAGCGGCAGCGGCGTTCTGCACCCCAGTGCATGCGGGGCAGCTCCAAAGCGCCCCAGGTGACCCAGGCGCCGGTATGCACCGGCCAATTGACGGCCGCAAGCGAAGGCTGCGGGTCGTAGCCGTATAACATTTCGGCGCGCATATCTTCAGTGTACGGCAGCACATTGGTGACCAGAATCCGGGCGGCATTGAGATGCATTGCCAGGCTGGCAAGCTGGGGCAGTTCAGACAGGTTGCTCTTGAGGGCGACAAACTCGATGCCCAGGGCAGGAGAGAGGGTATTCAGTTCGGTCTTGATTTCATTCAACCGCCGTAAATTGTCGAGGACTTCGCTGAGCATGGCGCCGCGCACATCGGAGTAGGTCTCGGGACGGACCCCATCCACTGAAACGACCAGACGATCTACGCCCAACGATACCAGGGCGCGGGCCATCTTTTCTGTAAGCAACAGGCCGTTGGAACCAACTGAAACAGCAAGGCCTTGCTGGCGCACCTGAGCAATCATCTCCAGGATGCGGGGATGTGACAGGGGCTCGCCAAAACCGGTAAAAATAACCCGTTTGAGGTCAGGCAAACCGGGCAGACTGTCGATGAGACTGGCAAAGGTATTTTCCGCCATCAGGGCTATGGGATCGCCCCAGATGTTACGAATGCAGGTGCGGCAGTGGAGGTTGCAGCCAGTGGTAGCTTCGATGTAGAGCTTTTGGGTATCGGGCACACGTGGATGCAGGATGATATCGCCCTGACGTTCATCCAGCCAGTATTCTGCCTGAGCGGGCATGTGGCGGCGCTCAAGAAAATCTGCCGGGAGGGTCAGGCGACCAGATGGGTCGGCGGTGATTTTGGGCATGGGGGTTCCCCTGTCTGCCAGCCAGCCAGAGACTGGCTGGCAGACCTGAGATTTATTTTACACGCGTTTAGAGATCGCCAAAGACCGAGTCGAGGGCCTCGTCGGGGACATCAAAGACCCGATTGTGCGGCGGTAGAGGTTCATGCTTCATGAACTCTGGCACGCGGTCATCGGCACGGGTGAAGCCGGCGGCCTCATTGAAGGCACGCTCCACCTTCAGGATTTCGGCGCCAAGCGGTACGACATCCGCAGGCGTGAAATGTGTTCCCAGCACACCGTTCCATTCCTCCACCATACCCTCATAACCGCTGGGGATATCGAGAATGGCAAAGGCGATGAAGAGGCAGTGCCCGGTTGAATCAATGAATGCGGTGGTGGCCTGGAAAGCCCGGCTGAGAGCAGCCTTGCCTTCGTTGCTCAATGGGTCGGCAGCGCCACCCACACTGAGAATTTCGGGGGCAATGGTATAGCCCGCTGTATGGTCGGCGCCCATGGTGGTGGTGGCATAGGTGATGCCAATGCCGCGCACAGCGCGGGGCTCGTAGGCGGGCATGGACTGCCCTTTAACAACTGGAACCCGGGTAACGCCATAGACTTTGCCGGTGGTGGCTGTGCCAGCACCCAGAATACGCCCAAGCGGGGTGCCCTGCCCCATTTTGCGGATAAGATCGATAGCGCCAAGGCCATCACCAAAGGGGATGACACCTGCCTCCATGGCGACAGCGATGGTGGTGCCGGTTTCAATGGTATCGAGGCCATAGGCATTACAGAGGTGAACCATCTCTGAGATCTGATCCAGGTTATCAATGCCGCAGTTGGCGCCCAGTGACCAGTCTGATTCGTATTCCACGCAGGAGGCAATGGGTTTGCCATTGGCATCATAAACGGTGTTAGAGCATTGGATGATGCAGCCAGGGCTGCAGGCGTGGTTATAAAGCTCTTTGCCCAGGCGGAGCTTGTTGGTTTCAAAAATAGCTTCTCCGGCGATCTGGGCGGCGCCTTCAAACCGGCCGCTGGAGAAGTTGCGAGTGGGGAGGCCACCAGCTTCGTTGAGGATGTTGACCAGCACGGCGGTGCCAAAGCTGTTCAGGCCACCTTTGGGTTTGGTGATGGCATGGGTGCGGAGGGCGTCAATCATCTTCTGGCGGCCCTGATCAAAGAGCGGCTTATCGGCAATTTCAATGCCGGGAGCGCCGTGGTCATCAATGACCAGGAATTTGACCCGCTTGCTGCCCAGCACCGATCCCAGTCCACCGCGCCCGGCGTAGCGGTTGGGCGAGCCAGTTTGCAGGTCATTGAAAACGATGCCGGCATTGCCATAGCCAAACTCGCCAGAAACCCCACAACCGGCAATGCTGACCTTTTTGCCAAAACGCTCATAGACCCTGGGGAAAACTTCAAAGAGGTCTTTGCCCACATATTCCGTAGCATCAAAGAATTCGGCCCTGGGCTGGCCGGCGGCAGCATCCCAGGTAAGGTGAATGCCCCACCAGACATTTTTATCGGCCGGCATACCCTCAATGATCAAAGCAGAGAGGCGCATTTTCCCGGCCATGGTAGCCCAGGGAGTGCCCGCATTGGCCTCTTTAATGCCGCCGGTGAGCGGAGATTTGCCGCCAACTGAAATGCGCGCCGAGGTGGGGGCGGCGCTGCCGGTGATCAGACCGGGGGCAAACACCAGTTTATTATTGGGCCCCAGGGGATGGCAAAGCGGATCCACCTCTGCGGCAATGATCGACGAAGAAAGTCCACGGCCAGCAAACTTGGCCCATTTTTCAGGCAGGGGCTGCACGGCAACAGTTCGATCCGTCAGATTGATTCGCATCATCAAGCGTGACATAACAATTACTCCTTTCAGCAGATTAGAAACGGGATGAGGTGATATCGGTTTGGAAAGAAGACTACAGATTGGGATATGAAGCTCAAACAACCTCCTCTGCATGTGAGAACGCAAAAATGCGCAAATGGGCTCACCCGGCAAAAACCGGGGAGAGCCTCCTTTGCGCAATGGCGGGCACTGGGAATTGCTCCCCAGGCCTTATCGTTCACTTATCCCGGAGGGAATCAGGGAATCGGAGGTCTGTTGGCTGTGATGTAGCTGTGAGGGAATGTCAGATTGGCCAGAATTGACCACTAAACTATTGTAGCAAAAACCCGTTGGGTTTACAACGGGTTTTTGTTGATGGTTTTACTGTTCCAGATCTTCTTTGGCTTTTTTAGTCAGCTTGCCGCGCTCTTCGGTATTGAGAATGCGCTTGCGAATGCGGAAAGTGAGGGGGGTGACTTCCAAAAGCTCATCTTCCTGCAGGTATTCAATGGCTTCATCCAGGCTCATCTGCACGGGCGGGGTCAGGCGGATTTCGATATCTTTGTTGGACTGACGCATGTTGGTGAGGTGCTTCTTTTTGCAGACGTTAATCGGGATATCGCCTTCGCTGCGTTGGGTTTCACCAACTACCATGCCCTCGTAAACATCCACGCCGGCGCCCAGGAAGAGCAGGCCGCGCTCTTCAGCGTTTTTGAGGCCATAGGTTGACGTAACGCCGGTTTCCCAGACAATGATGGAATGGGTGGAACGCCCGCCGATAGGCCCGGCATGAGGTTGATAACCGTAAAAGATTGCGTTGATGATGCCCGTACCGCGGGTTGCAGTGAGGAAGTTGTGGCGAAAACCCAACAGGCCGCGGGTAGGGCAAAGGTAGGTGAGGTGAACCGTATTATCGGGGTTATCGAGCATTTCCTGCATGACCCCGCGGCGGCTGCCCAGCATCTCAACCACAATGCCAACAGCCTCAGAGGGAACTTCGATGTGGACTTCTTCAAAGGGTTCCAGGATATTTCCGGCTTCATCGCGCTGGAAGATGACCTCGGGGCGCGAGACCTGAAACTCATAGCCCTCGCGGCGCATGGTTTCGATCAGAATAGCCAGGTGCAGTTCACCGCGACCGGAGACAATAAAGGTATCGGCAGTGTCAGTTTCGGCAACCCGCAGGGCTACGTTGTTGCGCAGTTCAGCCATCAGGCGTTCGCGGAGCTTGCGAGAGGTGCTCCACTTGCCCTCGCGCCCGGAGAAGGGCGAGGTGTTGACGCCAAAGGTCATCTTGACGGTGGGGGCCTCGACGGCGATGGGCGGCAGGGCAATTGGATTTTCGGGGTCAGCGAGGGTTTCGCCAATGTTGACGTTTTCGAGACCGGCGATGGCAACAATTTCGCCAGCCAAGGCCTTGGATACTTCTACTCGTTCCAGGCCTTCATATACATAGAGGTAGCGGGCGCGCTCGGGGTAAAGTTGGCCGGTGACGCCAATGCGCGCCAGCTGCTGGTTGGCAGTGATTGAACCGGCAAAAATACGACCAATGGCGATATTGCCGCGATAATCGTCATAGGTTAGATTGGCAACCAGGATCTGCAGCGGAGCTTCGGGGTCCACATTGGGCGGGGGGATAAAATCAAGGATGGCATTGAAGAGCGGCGACAGATCCGGTTCCAATTGCGGGGTCGTGCCAGCCTGGCCGGTGATGGCGTTGGCGTAAATGATGGGGAAACTCGCCTGGAGATCATCAGCGCCCAGTTCGATGAAAAGATCGAAGGTGTCATCCAGGGTGCGGTCGGGTTCGGCATCCTTGCGATCCATCTTATTGATGACGACCACGGCGGGGTGACCCATTTCGAGGGCTTTCTTGAGCACAAAGCGGGTCTGGGGCATGGGGCCTTCGGCCGCATCTACCAGCAGCAAGACGCCATCCACCATGTTCATGATACGTTCAACCTCGCCACCAAAATCGGCGTGACCGGGGGTATCAACAATATTGATTTTGACCATTTCGCCGGTCTTGGGGTTGGGGATGGTGATGGAGGTATTTTTCGCCAGAATGGTGATGCCGCGCTCGCGTTCCAGGTCATTGGAGTCCATCACGCGTTCTACAAGCTGTTGGTTCTCGCGGAAGGTACGCGCCTGGCGGAGAAGCTGGTCCACAAGAGTGGTTTTGCCATGATCGACATGAGCGATGATGGCAACATTACGAATATCTAGTCTGGCTTGCTGCATATTTATAAACCCTTTCAAGTGCTGAACGCACAAGCGTTACATCATATCAAAAGCAGGGCACTTTGAACAGGGGTGAAT
>JAGOFZ010000137.1:3493-5113 GCA_017996955.1 Longilinea sp. | reverse complement strand
GGCCGCGGGGCGGGCAACATGACGTATAATTACAGCATCATTCCATCACCCGGGGAGCGTTATGGCAGGCAATCATTCAGAGCTGGAAAAGCGGTTGTGGACGGCAGCGGATGCGCTGCGGGCCAATTCAAATTTGACTTCGGCGCAGTATTCGACGCCGGTGCTGGGGTTGATTTTTCTGCGCTATGCCGATGCGCGCTTTACGCAGGCGCAGGGCCGGCTGGAGGGCCAGGCGACCGGACGGCGCCGGGTGAGCAAGCTGGATTATCAGGCTGAGGGAATTTTGTATCTGCCAGAGGCGGCCCGGTTTTCCACGCTGCTGAACCTGCCTGAAAGCGCCAACCTGGGCAAGGCGATCAATGATGCCATGCGGGCGGTGGAAGAGGAGAATGAGGATCTGCGCGATGTGCTGCCCAAGACCTACAACCGCCTGGAGAATGGCATTCTGTGGGAGCTGCTCAAGGTTTTCAACGGCATTCCGATGGATATGGAAGGCGATGCCTTTGGGCGGATTTACGAGTATTTTCTGGGTAATTTTGCGCTGACCGAGGGCCAGCGCGGGGGCGAGTTCTTTACCCCCAATTCGATTGTGCGGCTGATTGTGGAGATTATTGAGCCGTTTCACGGGCTGATTTTGGACCCGGCCTGCGGGTCGGGCGGTATGTTTGTGCAGTCGGCGGAGTTTGTGCGCCGCCGGCGGGGCAGTGAGACGGGCATCAGCATTTATGGGCAGGAGAAGGTGGCCGAGACGGTGCGACTGTGCCGCATGAATCTGGCGGTGCATGGGCTGCACGGGGATATCCGGCAGGGCAACAGTTATTACGAGGATATGCACACCAGCCCGGCCAAGTTTGATTTTGTGATGGCGAACCCGCCGTTCAATGTGAACCAGATTGACAAGGAGCGGCTGAAGGATGACCGCCGGCACTATCCGTTTGGGATGCCGCGGGCCGATAATGGCAATTACCTGTGGATTCAGTTGTTTTACAGCGCGCTGAACGCCAACGGGCGGGCGGGGTTTGTGATGGCTAATTCTGCCAGCGATGCCCGCCAGTCGGAGATGGAGATCCGGCGGCAGTTGATTGAGGCGGGTGCGGTGGATGTGATGGTGGCGGTGGGGTCCAATTTCTTCTACAATGTGACGCTGCCGGTGACGCTGTGGTTTTTGGATCAGGGGAAGGGCGACCTGTCCCCGGACCTAACCCCCGGCCCCTTCCCTGAAGGGAAGGGGAGCAGAAGGAAGGATACGGTGTTGTTTTTGGATGCGCGGGGGATTTATACGCAGGTGGACCGGGCGCACCGGGAGTTTACGCCGGAGCAGATTGGGCTGCTGGCGGGGCTGGTGCGGCTGTACCGGGGTGAAGAACTGAACGGTTTTAAATTTGAGCGGGCCAATTATGCGCTGCCGGCGCCGCAGTTGGACGCGCTGGAAGCGGTTTTTGCTGCCCGCTGCTATGCCGACGTGCCGGGGCTGTGCCGGGTGGCCACCCGGGCTGAGATTGAAGCCCAGGGCTGGAGCCTGAACCCCGGGCGCTATGTGGGCGTGGCGGACAAAGCTGCCGATGATTTTGATTTTTACGAACGGCTGGAGGAACTGAACGAGGAACTGGAAGCGTTGAA
>JAGOFZ010000137.1:0-3393 GCA_017996955.1 Longilinea sp. | reverse complement strand
CCCTCTCCCCACGCAGCGGAAGATTGCGGCGATTCTGTCGGCGTATGACGATTTGATTGAGAATAACACGCGCCGCATCCGTATTCTGGAGGCGATGGCGCAGGCGATTTACCGCGAGTGGTTTGTGAATTTTCGCTACCCCGGGCATGAGGGGGTGCGCCTGGTCGAGTCGCCGCTGGGTCCTATCCCGGAGGGGTGGGAGGTAAAAAAACTCGGTGACTTAGTGGGTTGCATTAGAAAATCTACAGAACCAGGTCCCCACCTAGAAGAACTTCGCTATATTCCTATTGACTTGATACCCAGAAAGAGTTTATCCATCATCGAATCATTGCCAGGAGATCAGGCAAAAAGCAGCTTACTTATGTTCGATGAAAACGATGTATTGTTTGGCGCAATGAGGCCATATTTTCACAAAGTATCTATAGCACCTTTTAATGGGGTCACAAGAAGTACATGCTTTGTATTACGACCAATTGAACCATGTTACCTTGCATATTCATTAATGACACTATTCCAAACTAGTACTATTGAATTTGCCACCAATCACTCTCAAGGCGGAACAATTCCTTATGTTGTTTGGGACAATTCAATGTCGGAGATGCCTGTAATCAACCCTCCTGTCTCCGTTATCAATCCTTTTGAGCAAATCCTGCATCCTATTATTTGGACTTTCAAGAGGCATTATTTTAGACAAAATAATCTTCGCCAACAGCGCGACCTGTTGCTGCCGCGGCTGATCAGCGGCGAGCTGGACGTGGAAGCCCTGGAGATCCCCACCCTGTAAGCGGCGCCTACCCCCTTTTTGCGGCAGAGAGAAAAAGCCATGGACTATTCTGAAGACCGCCTGATTGAACAACCCGCCATTGCCCGGCTGCAAAGCCTGGGCTGGCAGGCGGCTAACTGCTACCAGGAAAGCTTTGGCCCCCAAGGCAGCCTGGGCCGGCAAACCTCGGCCGAGGTGGTGCTGCAGCCCCGGCTGCTGGCGGCGCTGCGCCGGCTGAACCCCGACCTGCCCGAGAGCCTGCTGGCGCTGGCAGCCGATGAGCTGAGCCGTGACCGCAGCGCGCTGAGCCCGGTGGAAGCCAACCGCCAGGTGTACCTGCTGATCCGGCACGGGGTGCTGGTGACCGCCCGGGATGAAGACGGCGCCGAGCGCACCGAGCGCGTGCAGGTGATTGACTGGACCAACCCCCAAAATAACGACTTCTTCCTGGCCTCGCAGTTGTGGATCTCGGGCGAGGTGTATAAGCGCCGGGCAGACCTGATTGGTTTTGTCAACGGGCTGCCGCTGGTCTTCATCGAACTGAAGGCAGCGCATAAGGCGGTCAAAGCCGCGTACGACGGCAACCTGCGGGACTATAAGAACACCATCCCGCAGCTCTTCTGGTACAACGCCATCATCATCCTGTCTAACGGCAGCGAAAGCCGCATTGGCAGCCTTTCGGCCACCTGGGAGCATTTTGCCGAGTGGAAGAAAATCAACAGCGAGGGGGAAGAGGGCCTCATCTCGCTGGAGACCATGCTGCGGGGCGTGTGCGACCCCGAAAAACTGCTCGACCTGATTGAGAACTTTACCCTGTATGAAGACGCCAAGGGCGGGCTGCGCAAGATCATCGCCAAGAATCATCAAATGCTGGGGGTCAACGCCGCCTTCCAGTCCATTCAGCAAATCCGCGAGAATCAGGGCAAGCTGGGGGTCTTCTGGCATACGCAGGGCAGCGGCAAATCTTACTCGATGGTGTTTTTCTCGCAGAAAGTGCTGCGCAAACTGCCCGGCAACTGGACCTTTCTGGTGGTGACCGACCGGGTGGAACTGGACGACCAGATCTACAAGAATTTTGCCAACTGCGGCGTGGTCACCGAGCCAGAGCACAGCGTGCGCGCCAGCAGCGGCGACCATCTGCAAGACCTGCTGCGGGAAGATCACCGCTTCTTGTTCACCCTGATTCAGAAATTCCGCATTGATAACGGACACACCTACCCGCAGCTCTCGGAGCGGCGCGACATCATTGTGATGACGGATGAGGCCCACCGCAGCCAGTACGACGTGCTGGCGCTGAACATGCGCAACGCCCTGCCCAATGCGGCCTTCCTGGCCTTTACAGGCACCCCGCTGATGGCCGGCGAAGAAAAGACCCGCCAGGTCTTTGGCGATTACGTCAGCATCTACAACTTCAAACAATCGGTGGACGACCAGGCCACCGTGCCGCTGTATTACGAAAACCGCATCCCCGAACTGCAGCTCACCAACCCCAACCTCAACCAGGACATGGCCGACCTGCTGGATGACGCCGACCTGGACGAAGGGCAGGAGAGCCGGCTGGAACGGGAGTTCAGCCGGGAATATCACCTGATCACCCGCAACGACCGGCTGGAGAAGATTGCCGCAGACATTGTGCAGCACTTCCTGGGGCGGGGCTTCCCTGGCAAGGCCATGGTCATCTCTATTGATAAGGCCACCGCCGTCAAGATGCACGACAAAGTGCGCGCCCACTGGGCGCGGGAGCTGGCAGCCCTGGAAGCCGAACTGGAGACCTGCGCCGACGAAGACCGCCCGGCGCTGCAAGCCCGGCGGGATTACATGAAGTCCACCGATATGGCGGTGGTGGTTTCGCAGGGCCAGAACGAAGAGGAAGACCTGCGGGCCAAAGGCGCCGAGATTATGCAGCACCGCCGGCGGATGCAGCAGGAAGACCTGGCGACCAAATTCAAAGACCCCAGCGATCCCTTCCGGATTGTATTTGTCTGTGCGATGTGGATGACCGGCTTTGACGCCCCCGCCTGCGCCACCATCTACCTCGACAAGCCGATGAAGAATCACACCCTGATGCAGACCATTGCCCGGGCCAACCGGGTGTTTGGCGAAAAGGTGAACGGCCTGATTGTGGACTACATTGGCGTCTTCCGGGATTTGCAGCGGGCGCTGGCCATCTATGGCAGCGGGGCGGGCGGCCTGGCCGCTGAGGGCGAAATGCCCGTGGAAGACAAACTCAAGCTGGTGGGCAGCCTGCGCGCGGTGATTGAAGAAACCCGCGCTTTCCTGAGCAGCCATCAGATCAGCCTGGGGGCGATCCAGGCGGCGGCAGAATTTGAGCGCGTCCGGCTGATCACGGACGCAGTGGATACCCTGGTGAGCCATGACGAGATCAAGCGGGATTATCTGAAACTGGCCGGAGATGTGGACCGGCTGTTCGGAGCCATCCTGCCGGATAAACACGCCAACGAATTTGGGCCTGATCGCAAGGCGATTGTGGTGATTGCCGAGAAGATCCGCTCGATCACCCCGCCGCCGGACATCTCTGGCGTGATGGAGCAGGTGGACGACCTGCTGGACGATTCGATTGCGCCGCGGGATGCCGGCTATATCATCCGGGCGGCGGCAGAACGCCCCAC
>JAGOFZ010000136.1 GCA_017996955.1 Longilinea sp. | reverse complement strand
ATCAGAATCAATAAATGCCCTCGCGGGCATTAAAACACGAACGATGGTTGGTACCGTAGCATGATGTGTGATCTGGATTCAGCCAATGCCCCCAGGGGCTTTAACGACACAACGCCCGGAATTATTTTCCGGGCGTTGTGTATTCCTGTCATCATTTATCGGCGCCCGCCCCAGGTGGGGGCGACACGGTTGAGGCGCAAAAATCTTATACTTCCATAATACCCTTTTGGGGGATTATCGAAGTATGAGATTTTGTGGCTGCTTTGGGCAGGTTATCAAATTGGCCTGGTTAGATCAGTGGCGGTCCCTCGGCTGAAATGACCGCCCTCTTTTAGCCCCCCTCTAACCCCAGGCGGGAGCAGAAGCGGTCGAAGAGGAAGCGGGTGAGCAGTTCGGCGAAGGCGGGGTTGGCATTGACCTGGTGGTAGAATTTGAAGTGGGTGTCGATCATTTCGTTGAGCTGGTTTTCCAACACTTCTCTAAAGGTCAGCATGGCGTTTTCGGGGGTGTTGACGCGGACGGTTTGCTCCAGCATGGGGATGGCCGCCAGGTGGTCTTCCAATTGGCGGATGACCAGCCGGTCTTCTGAGCTGAAGTCGGTACCGAAACGCTGGTTCAGTTCCTGGATGATCTGTGAGAGCGCCTCCAGTTCGGGGTTGGGGCGCGTGCTGTTGTTGAGCGGGTCTTCGGGGGCAATTTCGCCCTGACCGCGCTGCAAGTCAATTTTGCCGCTGCTGGTTTTTTCCAGCCGCCACGATTCCAGGTCAATGGCCTGCTGAACTTCTAAGGGCAGCTTATCTTTATCAGATGGCAGCCGGCGCAGCAGCAGCCGCCCAAAGACATACAGCTTTTCCAGGTCGGCGTCGGCAAAGGTGGCAATTTGCGACAGGAAGGCATACAGCCGCACAAAGTCTGAAAGGGTGTTGCGAAATTCGGCGCGGGCATCTTTATCCAGGGCTTTAAATCGCTCCAGCACGGCTGCCAGGGCGGCATAGAGCTTGGCCTGGGTGGCTTTGTTGCTGTAATAGATTTTGGCAAAGGCGTCCACCTCGGCGGTGGAATAGATGCCGCTCTGATCCAGACGGGTTTGCAGGTCGTAGAGCAGGTTGGGGTCGGTGGATTCGCTGAGGATCGTCCGCTCGTAATACGGCTCGAAGGCTTTTTGAATATCTTCGGCGTCGTTGGCAAAGTCGAGCACAAAGGTTTCGGCCTTGCCGGGGCAAACCCGGTTGAGCCGCGAGAGGGTCTGCACCGCATGCAGGCCTTTGAGGCGTTTATCCACATACATGGTGTGCAGCAGGGGCTGATCGAAGCCGGTCTGGAATTTTTCGGCCACAATCAAAATCCGGTATTCATCCAGCTTGAAGGTGGCGGCGGTCTGCGTTTCGGGGATGCCGTTCATGCCGCTCTCGGTATATTCAATCCCGCCATCTTTGACGGTGCCCGAGAAGGCCACCAGCGCCCGGAAGGGATAGCCATGCTGCTTCAAATAGGCATCTACCGCCTGTTTGTAGCGCACGGCGTGCAGCCGCGAACGGGTGACGATCATTGCTTTGGCGTGCCCCCCAATGCGCCCCTGCACCTGCCCGACAAAATGCTCCACAATCACTTCGGCTTTTTTGCCAATGGTGTGTTCGTGCAAATCCACAAAAGACATCAACAGACGGGTGGCTTTGCTGCGATCATAGGCGGGGTCATCCTGGACCTTTTTGAGCAGGCTCCAGTAAGATTTGAAGGTGGTGTAGTTCTGCAGCACGTCGAGGATGAAATTTTCTTCAATGGCCTGCCGCATGGGGTACAGGCTGAAAGGCGCCGAGGCGCCGCCCGTGTTGCGGGTGCCAAACAGTTCCAGGGTTGTGGCTTTGGGGGTGGCAGTAAAGGCAAAGTAGCTGGCATTGGGCAACTGCCCCCGGCGGCGAATTTCAGTCAAGATGCGGTCTTCGATGTCGTCTTCAACCGCGGGGGTATCTTGCTTTTCGGCTTCTTCCAGGCTGCCGGCAGCCAGCACGGTGCTGAGGTGGCGGGTGGCCTCGCCCGACTGCGAGGAGTGGGCCTCATCAATGATGATGGCATAATGCTGGCCCGGCAGGCTGCCGATCTGCTCTGAAATGACCGGGAATTTTTGCAGGGTGGTGACGATGATGTTTTTACCCGCTTCGAGGGCGTGTTTGAGCTGCTGTGAGTTCTCGGTGATGGTTTCGACAGTGCCCAGGGTTTGCTCAAACTGGCGCACCGTGGCCTGCAACTGCCGGTCCAAAATGCGCCGGTCGGTGATGACCACCACCGAATCAAAGACGCGCTCGTTCTGGGCGTTGTGCAGCACCGAAAGCTGGTGCGCCAGCCAGGCAATGGAATTGCTTTTGCCGCTGCCGGCCGAGTGCTGGATGAGGTAATGCTGGCCGGCGCCCTTCTGGCGGGCATCGGCGATCAGGCGGCGGACGGCATCTAACTGGTGGTAGCGGGGGAAGATGAGGATGCGCTTGCCGGTCTTTTGGCCGGATTCGTCTTCCTCTTCGTATTCGTGGATGAAATACTGGATCAGGTTGAGCAGGCTGTCGCGCGCCCAGACCTGCTCCCACAGGTAGGCGGTGGCAAAGCCGCGCCAGGCAGGCGGGTTGCCGGCACCCAGGTTATAGCCCTGGTTGAAGGGGATGAAGCGGGTCTTTTCACCTTCCAGATGGGTGGCAAAGAAAACCAACTCGGGGTCTACGGCAAAGTGCGCCAGGCAGCGCCGGTAGGCAAAGAGGGGTTCACGGTGGTCGCGGGTGGTGCGGTACTGCCGGATGGCGTTTTCAACCGTTTGGCCGTTGAAGGGGTTCTTGAGTTCGGCGGTAAAGATGGGCAAACCGTTGAGGAAGATTGCCAGATCCAGGCTGTTTTCGCTGGCGTGGCTGTATTTGAGCTGGCGGACCACGCTGAAGACGTTGCCCTGGTACTGGCGCTGAATGTCCGGGTTGAGGCCGCTGGCGGGTGGAAAATAAGCCAGTTGGAATTTGCAGCCCAGGTCTTTGATGCCCTTGCGCAGCACATGCAGGGTGCCGTGCTGGCTGATCTCTTTGCTGAGGCGCTCTAAGAAGTGGGCACGCACATCGCCCGAGAAGCTTTTGCGCAGCTTTTCCCATTCTTTGGGCTGGGTGATGAGGATGAAGTCCAGCACATCTTGGGGGATGAGGCAGAGGGTTTTGTCGTAGTCGGCGGGGCTGCGGCGGCGGTAACCGCCCGGGGTGAAGGGCCCGGGAGCGGTGGCTTCGTGCAGGGGGGCGGCGCCCCCGGCGGGGGCATCGGGTCCGCCGGTCAGCAGGGCGGATTCGATGGTTTCTTCAAAATTCTTTTCAGAGATTGTGGGCATTAGCCCCTGCCTTTTCCCCGGTCTGATTGCCAGGTGACGGTGACGTCAAGAAAAATCTGAATGTCTGCGCCAGGTTAAGTTTAGATCCACCCCTGTTGGCGTAGTCTTTCCCAGGCAACCTTGATATGCTCTGGGCGAAAATGCTCGCGTTTGCGGCGGTTCCAACTTTCAAAACCTTGTACAGCAAGCTGGTAATCGGTTTTTACGGCCGGATTCTCCCGCGCCAACCAGTGGACTGTAGAGAGCAGTTCCATGCCGTAGGGCGTTTCAAACCCCTCAATCAATTTTAGAACGTCTTTCAGGCGTTGCAGGGTCTCGGGATCCTCGCTTAAAAATGTTTCGGCTTCGGCTTTTGCCCCTGGCACAGCGCGAATAGTAGCCCGTCCGGTCCGATCGCCATAACCTGAAAGGTAGTGCCCTTCCAGGCGCTGCAATACATGATTCAGGTTTTCGGCGTAGGGGCCATAAAGTTGTCGGACGTAATTCAATTTCAGGGGTTGCCCGGCTTCCTGCAAGAAATACATCAGTTTTTGAACTTCCAACAAGGTCAAGCGGTGGGCCGGCAGTGCATATTGATCTACCAGATATACAAGCGCCGCCCGCCCGAGGTTTAGATCTGCCTTTGGTGTTTGGGGTCTAATTTCATCGGGTCGGGGTGAGCCAGCCGGTGGGTAAAGCAGAACGGTTGTGTCTGTTAGCCCGCTGAGAGCCTGCTCAATCAATGGGCGCACGTCATTCCAGTTGAGACCGCCAGCACCGCAGCCCAGCGGCGGCAGGGCCAGCGAATGAATATTGTGCTGCTTGATCACCTGCACCAGGTCAAACAACCCGGCTTCAATATCTTCCAGACGAGATTTATCGCGCCAGTGGCGCTTGGTAGGAAAGTTGATGATGTAACGCGGTAGACTGAGCAGCCCGGTGGTGAAGACGAACATTTTGCCGATCTGCACTTCGTTCAGCCGACAAGCTTTTTGATACGCTTTGTAATTTTCGGGAAAGGTTTCGCGGAATTGCAAAGCAACGCCCTTGCCCATCACGCCTACAGTGTTAACGGTGTTGACCAGGGCTTCGACCTGCGCTTCAAGTAAATTGCCAGAAACAAGCTTTATCATGGGGACTGCCTTTGTTTAATAATACCAATTTCTGCAGATGCTGACAATCGGCTGATGGGCCTGGTTTTGGATGAGGTTGGTCACAACATCTGCCATTTGCCGGTTGATAACCCCAATTTCTTGCACCAGATTCCAGGGGAAAAAGCGATATACCAGAAATTCGGCCTGTTTGCGGCGCTTCCGATCGTTGTCCGAGGCAGTATCGCTCCAATACCGCGAGTTGATGACCTCCCAATCCAGTTGATTCAGGTCGGTCAGGTCATCAAAATAGCGGCTGAGCGCCATCGTTGCATGCCCATCGGTAAAGGCAAACCGCAGTTCGCAATCAGCCACAGCCTCGGTTGAGGTCCTGAGATGTAATAGCGGGGCCTGCCCGTCCTGATAAGCTGTTACATAACCATGATGAATTGAATAGAGCATGGGCGAGCGCGGGCAGAAATAAAAAGGCACATAATCAGCCAATACACCATCCATAGAAACCGGCACCCTGCGCCGGGAGCGGCGTTCTTTGATGTTTGCATGGGCAATTTCTGTCGGTCGGAGGCCATTCGCTGATGTTTGGGCATCGCACCACAGACCACCCGTCGCAAGGATATTGGCAAGGTTATTTTGATGCGTAATATGGTAAATCGCGACCATTGGGTTATCCTGCAGGCCTG
>JAGOFZ010000007.1 GCA_017996955.1 Longilinea sp. | reverse complement strand
GCCTTGCATCAGGCGGTGACCGACTCGATCCAGGCAGCAGGACAAGACGCCGATTTGCTCATGGCTTTTGTCCGCCACACCCACCTGGACTTACTATGAGTTCGTTTTGCTACGCAAAGATCAATATTGTCATCAATATTTTGATGGGCATTAAGGCCTATAAGGGTGAGTACGTCAATATCCCCGTTATCACGAACTTCTGCAAGAATCAGAACTGGATCTAAGCGGCTCAAGGCGGGGGCCGGTGGGTGTATCCTGCACCTGCCAGCCTAACGCCGCAAGTTGAGCGCGATAGCTATCTGCTAACGACCACTCCCGCCGGGAGCGCGCTTGTTGCCGTGCTTCGAGCAAGGCCAGCGCTTCGGGCGGGGGTGTTTCGTTTAAGCATTGCTGCTGCTGGCGTTCCTGGCGGGCGGATTCAAATATGGGGCGGATTTCAGCGGGAAGATCGGCCCAGGGATTGACAGGCAATTTGAAAGGTCCCAGTTCTGTCAGCGGGAAGGATTCGCCGCTTTCAAAGGTGCGTTCCTGACCGGCACGCCGGATGTGTACAGCAGAAGTGCCCAGTACACGCCCCTGCCCGGCAGACAGATCAAACAGCAGGGTGGTGTGTTCGTCTATGCCCAGGATCGTGGCTTCGGCAGGCAACATGGCTGCCAGCAGATCAAGCCGCTGGCGGCCCATGAAACAGCAGCTTGTATCCAGTTCGGCACCGCCATCAGTGTTGTTCCAGTGCGGGATGACTGCCAGTGAGAGGCCAAAACGACCAAAGAAGTTGAGGCCGGGCTTCCAGTGCGGGTCTTCGCCGACTTTGTAAATCTCATAGACAGGCAACGCCCAGGCGCCAAGGGCAATGGTGGCGGCAGAAGCCAGAGCCAGCGAAGCCCCCAGTAGATGGCGCCCAAGGATCATATGCCAGGCCAGGCTGCCGGATAACTGCCGCACTGTATAGGAAGGGCTGCCAGCGCCCATATAGATTAGATGACTGTGAGACAGCGGCGCGAGAATGGCGGTGTCATCGGTGCTGAAGGGGGGCAGACGGCGCCGGGCCGGGATAAGCTCGATGTGCGGGCGGTAGTTCTGCAGCCGGATTGACATAAAATCAACCACGCGGCCGGCAACCCGGTCAGAATTGAGTTCAAAGCCGGCGGGGGTTTCAAGGACGGCAATTTCAAGCGGGACCGGCAGGGTTGATGCAAGCACCTCAAAGGCTCGGCCGCCATTGGCGGCGGTTTCGCCGGAGCCAATGAGGGCAACCTGGCCCAGTGTGTGATTAGGTGAGGATGTCACTGCGTCAACCCTGCCTGTTGATTATGCTGCCGAAAGGTGTTCAAACTGGCTGTTGTACAACTCAGCGTAGAAACCGTTGCGCGCCAGCAGTTCAGCATGGGTGCCCTGCTCAACCACGTCACCCTCGTTGAGGACCAGAATCAGGTCGGCATTGCGGATGGTGGAAAGGCGATGGGCGATGATAAAGCTGGTACGGTTCTTCATCAGGTTATCCATGGCCTGTTGAATCAGAATTTCAGTGCGGGTATCGACCGAACTGGTGGCCTCATCCAGGATGAGGATTTTGGGGTCGGACAAAACCGCGCGGGCAATGGTGAGCAACTGCTTCTGGCCTTGAGAAATGTTGGTGGTCTCCTCATTGAGTACCATCTGATAACCCTCTGGCAGGGTGTGGACGAAATGGTCCACGTGGGCGGCGCGAGCCGCGGCATAGATCTCTTCATCGGTGGCATCGGTGCGGCCATAGCGGATGTTGTCCATGATAGTTCCATTATAGAGCCAGGTGTCTTGCAACACCATGCCAAACATATCGCGCAAATCGGCGCGGGTGAAATCTTTTACGTTGTGCCCATCCACACGGATGGAGCCACAATTGACATCATAGAAGCGCATCAGCAGTTTGACCAGAGTGGTTTTGCCGGCGCCGGTAGGGCCGACAATGGCAATTTTCTGACCAGGGGCAATGGATGCCGAGAAGTCTTTGATGATGATTTTTTCGGGGTCGTAGCCAAAGCAGACATGCTCAAACTCCACCCGGCCAGAGACGGCCGTCAGTTTGACAGAATCAGCGGTTTCGGCAACTTCTTCGGGCTCTTCGAGGAAGGCAAAGACACGTTCGGCCGCGGCAGCGGTTTGCTGCAGGATATTGGAGATATTGGCAAGCTGCGAGATCGGCTGGGTAAATGAGCGGACATACTGGATGAAGGCCTGGATATCACCCACGGTGATGAGGTTGCGAATGGCCAGGGTGCCGCCAAGAATTGCCACGGCAACGTAACTGAGGTTACCCACAAACCCCATGACCGGCATCATCAGGCCGGACAGGAACTGGGACTTCCAGGCTGAACTGTAGAGTGTGCTATTGAAGTTGTCGAATTTAACCACGCTCTGGGCTTCGCCGTTGAAGGCCTTCATGACGATGTGGCCGCCGTACATTTCTTCCACATGACCGTTGACGTGACCCAGGTATTCCTGCTGCTGTTTGAAGAACTTTTGTGAGTTCTTAATCACAAGCCCGGTGATGACCAGTGAGATGGGGATGGTGAGCAAGGCGATCAGGGTCATCTGCCAACTGATGGAGATCATCATGATCAAAACGCCGATGACGGTGACGATGTTAGAGAGGATTTGAGACAGGCTCTGATTGAGTGTCTGGCTGACGGTATCCACATCGTTGGTCACGCGTGAAAGCACCTCGCCGTGGTTTGTGCCGTCAAAGTATTTGAGCGGCATACGGTTGATTTTCTCGGCGAGGTCTTTGCGAAAGCGGTAGGTGATACGGGCGGCAATGCCAGACATAATCCAACCCTGAATATAGGCAAACAGGGATGACAGGAGGTACAGGCCGACCATGATCAAGAGGATGTTACCGATATAGACAAAGTCTATGCCCTCGCCGGTACCGGAGATTTGGGCAAGGACGCCTTCAAAGAGGCGGGTGGTGGCTTTGCCGAGGATTTTGGGGCCAATGATGCTGAATACGGTGGAGAAAGCAGCAAAAACCATCACAATGAGGATAGAAGCCCGATAGGGCTTCAGGAATTGAAGCAGCTTGCGCATGGTGCCCTTGAAGTCGCGGGCTTTTTCACCGGGCATCATCATGCGCGGGCCACCCATGGGGCCGCCATGGCCGCCGGGTCCACCGCGGGGAGGCTGTTGAGGACGATTTGGGGTTGTCATGAGAGTTCCTCCATGCTTAACTGTGAGAGCGCAATTTCGCGGTAGGTCTCACAGGATGTCATTAATTCCGAGTGGGTGCCTTTGCCAACAATTTTGCCCTCATCCAGGACGATGATCTGGTCGGCATGAATGATGGTGGAGACGCGCTGGGTGACGATGAGCAGCGTGCTGCAGCCCGATTTTTCATTCAGCGCGCGCCGGAGAGCAGCGTCCGTCTTGAAGTCCAGGGCTGAGAAGCTGTCATCAAAGATGTAGATGGGAGCGTTTTTGACCAAAGCCCGGGCAATGGACAGGCGCTGTTTCTGACCGCCAGAGACGTTGACACCGCCCTGGGCAATCTCGGTCTGCCAGCCTTCGGGTTTGGCGGCAATGATTTCAGCCGCCTGCGCAATTTCAACAGCCTGGTCAAGGATTTCCTGCGAGGCGTTTTCATCTGCATAGCGCAGGTTGCTCTCGATGGTGCCAGAAAAGAGGGTGCTTTGCTGGGGGATGTAGCCAATATTGCTGCGCAGATCGTGCTGGGTGACGGTGCGAATATCCATGCCATCCAACAAAATGGTCCCCTCCGTCACATCATAGAAGCGGGGGATGAGGTTGATGATGGTGGACTTGCCTGAGCCGGTTGAACCGATGAAGGCTGTGGTCTGGCAAGGGTATGCAGTGAAAGAGATATCGTGCAGCACATCTTCATCGGCGCCGGGGTAGCGGAAGGAGACGTTCTGGAATTCGACCACACCGCGGAAGGGTTGGGCAAAGGTCCGGGGGGAGGCGGGATCATTGATTGAGGGGACAGTATCCAGGACATCAGCGATGCGGTTGGCAGAGACGGATGCGCGCGGCAGGATGATGAACATGAAGGACATCATCAAGAATGAGAAGACAATTTGCATGGCATACTGCAGGAAGGCCATCATATCGCCGACCTGCATGGTGGCCTGGGCTACCTGATGGGCGCCCACCCAGATAATCAAGATGGACAGACCGTTCATGATGAGCATCATGGCAGGGAACATGGTCGCCATCACCCGGCTGACAAAGAGATTGACATCGGTCAAATTCACATTGGCTTTGTCAAAGCGGTTCAGTTCAATTTGCTGGGTGTTGAAGGCACGAATGACCATCATGCCGGAGAGATTTTCACGCATGACCAGATTGAGGCGGTCAATGAGGCTCTGCATGATTTTGAATTTTGGAAGCGACAGCGAAAAGACTACAAAAATCAGGCTGAGGAGAACTGCCACAGCCACAGCAATGATCCACCACATGGAAGAACCCTTGCTCATGGCGCGGATGATGCCGCCAACGCCCATAATGGGGGCAAAGAAGATCATGCGCATCATCATCAGGACGAACATTTGCACCTGGGTGATGTCGTTGGTGGTGCGGGTGATCAACGAAGCGGTGGAGAATTTATTGAACTCGGCGCTGGAGAAGGTTTCAACCCGCTGGAAAAGCGACTTGCGCAGGTCGCGGGCAAAGCCGGCGGCAGAGCGGGAGGCAAAGTAGCTGACGCCCACTGCACAAATCACGGTAACCAGGGAAATCAACAGCATCCAGCCACCGGTTTTGAAAATATAGGTATTTTGGAACTGGCCAGGGTCCATGCCCAGGGCGGTATATTCCGCCCGGGTTGCGCGAATGGCAGCCTGATTGACCATGCTTTCGCCGAGGGCAGCAAACTGCTGTTCGATGGCGGAGCGGATCTGGGCGCGCTGTTCAGCGGGGAGTTGGCCCAGCACCGTGTAGATATCGGTTCCGGGGGGAAGCATGGTGAGGTCAAAGCCAAGTTTCTGGCTCATGGCAGCGGCCTGGGCTGGATCGGCAAGCATTTGCTCAAGGCCAGAGACAACCAACAAGGTCTGCCCGGCTTTTGAGTTCAACCATTCCGCCTCAGTTTCATCGACATCTTTCAAGATGTAGACTGGCTCGTTTTCAAGTGCTGGATAAACTGCGAGCTGGGCGACATAATCGGGAGAGGATTGATCTACCAGGGTGTAATCAGCCAGCAGGCGGGTTTGGTCAGCGGCGTCGAGGAAGGCCAGCATATGTGTCATCTGGCTCTGGCGAACAGCCACAGGAGCGGCGTTTTCAACGCCCCCCTGCTGGATGCCGACATTGACGATCCGGGAAAGGTAATCTGGCAGGGCAAGTTCTGCATTGGCCTGAATAAACAGGAGAACAATGGTGACCAGAATCATGGCGAGGTAAGGCTTCAGATATTTGAACAGTTTAAGCATGAATGTGGGGCTCCTTGTGACACAATCGGCAAGATTGCGAAATTATCAGCATAGAAATTATTTTTCAGGGTCGGCAAGGCCGGATTCAAAATTGCAGGGCCAGGGGTCATCCGGGGTATCGCAGAGGCGCTGCAGCAATGACAGACCCACTTGAAGTTGATCCAATTCCTGGGATGATAGACCGGCGAGCAAGGTGGTTACCTCGACCTCCATCTGCTGGTGGGCATCTTTAATCACCTGGCGGCCCGCCGGTGTGATTTCAACCTGAACGAGCCGGCGGTCGTGAGGCACCTCGCACCGCTGGACCCAACCGCGCTCTACAAACGTGGCAATGGTTTTTGAAATCGTGGCTGGCTTGACGGACTGCTGCTCGGCAAGTTCACCGAGGGTGTAGGAACGGCGGGACAACAGTCCCAACAGGCGGAAATGCGGGGGCTCAAGGCCGGCTGCGGCAACCCGCATCCGGGCCGCGGTGTTGCGCATGACCAAGGGGATGGTATGCAGCAATTGATGAGCAACTTGACGGGCTTCTGACATGTTTCGTACTCCTAATATTTAGCAGTGCGAAATTATATCAAGGATACTTTACCTGTCAAGAGATTGAACAGTGCGCTTGACAAGGCAAGCGGGCAAAAGCTACAATGATGGCATGTTCAGTCAATCTACGCGGGAGACGATTCAGGCGCATTTAGAAGCAGCGCAAAAATCCCGGCAGGCAGGCAATGAGGGCCGGGCACGCGTGAGTGCGCGGCTGGCTGCCGCTGAAGCCATTCGGGCGTATGTGCGGGAGCAGCAACGGGTCATTCCGGCAACCAGCGCTTACGATTTGCTGCTGTGGCTGCGAGACCTGCCGACAGCATCCGAGGCCGTCCGGCAATCGGCCGAGGCGCTGACGCTGCGTGTGGATATCCACTTCAATCTACCCACCGGGGTAGACTTAATTGCAGAAACGCAAAACCTGGTGGCATTATTAGAACAGGAGTCAACCATGACAGAGACAGGCGAGATTGTGATTTATGGAACCAGCTGGTGCGGTCATTCGCGGCGGTCACGGGGCATTTTTGATCAGAACGGAATTGCCTACCGCTGGGTGGACATTGACCAGGATATGGAAGGGCGCAAGTTTGTTGAAAGCGTCAATCACGGAAACCGCAGTGTGCCGACGATTGTGTTTCCGGATGGGAGCGTTCTAACTGAGCCTGCGGACATGACGCTGCGAGCTAAGCTGGGGCTGTAACGCTAATCGCGGGAGCGGCGGTAAAGCCAAATAAAAAGCAGGCCCATCAGGGTTGCGCCGAGCAGGGCAAACAACGGCAGGCTGGGCGCGCGGGCCTCCATTGAGGGGCCAACCGGACGGGCAATCAGACGTTCGTGCAAATGCCCGACAAATACGGGGTCGGGTTGGATGGTTTGAAGCGAGCTGCGCAGGCTGGCTTCCAGGGCTTCGATGGATGAATCAGCAGATTCCACGATTATCCCTCCTCTAATACGGGGTAGGCAATAATGCCAACAGCACCGCGGCCCAAATTTGCAGCTACGGGCAATGAAAGCTGGGTGACAATGACATCACGCACATTGAAGAATTGGCGCACTTTCTGCAGCAGTTCCTGGGCGGCTTCGGGCGCAGCGGCGTGGACAATTGCCAGGTCCACAGGCTGGTTTTTGATGCGCTCACGGGTGCGTTGGATGATGTGATCTAGCGACTGGCTGCGGGTGCGCACTTTTTCAGACATCTGCAGCAGACCATCCCGCAGCACAATAATGGGTTTAATGCGCAGCAACATCCCCATTGCCGATTTGAGCGCAGAAATCCGTCCGCTGAGGTAAGCGTAGTAAAGGGTATCGAGCGTGAAGATGACGCTTAACTGCTGGCGGGCCTGCTCCAGGCGCTGCAAGGTTTTTTGAATAGATGCCCCGGCGCGTTCCAGGCGGCGAGCTTCACGGCACATAAAGCCTAAAGCTGCCGAGCCAGCGCCAGAATCGAAGACGTGAATGGGAAATTCGGAGGCAACCTCTCGGGCAGCCAGTTGGACTGCGGCAAAAGTGCCCGACATTTTGCTGGCGATGTGAATGGACAGGATGCTGTCTCCAGGGCGGGCAATCTGGCGATAAAATGCGACGATTTGGGCAGGAGCAGGCAGGGAGGTCTTGGGTGGTTTCTGGCTCTTTTCCACCAGACCATAAAAGTTATCAACACTGACGTTGGCGCCCTCGACCAGGGTTTGATCGCCAATCTGGATGTAGAGCGGCAGAACATCAATGCCATATTCATCCCGCCATTCGGCGGGACAATCTACAGCGCCATCGGTCACAATATGTAACATGTCAACCTCCCGACTTCTCGAGGCGTTCCAACTCTTCACGCAGGGCCAACAAAGTGCGGTGGTAAAGGCTCTTGATGGCGCCTTCGGTCCGCCCCATGATGACGGCAATTTCGGCGTTGGAAAGCTGCTCAACGAATTTAAAAATCACCAGGTTCTGGCGTTCGGGGGTCAATGAGCGGATCGCTTTAAGCAGGGTTTGCATCTCCTGGGTGCGCACAATGGTTGATTCGGGATGCTCAATCGGCATCATCAGGCGGGGCTGATCGTCCAGGGGTACTTCACGGCGGCGGCTGCGATCGCGGTGCCAGTTGGCGACAAGGTTATGTGCGATGCGATAGAGCCAGGCCGCAAAGGGCACGCCCATCTGGCGGTAATTTGGGATGTGGCGAGCGGCCCGCTGAAAAACGCGAGCCGTCAGATCTTCAGCCTCGTGCGGGTTACCCGTGCGGTAGTAGATGTAGTTGTAAATCCGCGTGACGTAGCGCTCATACAGCACACCAAACGCGTCCAGATCACCATCAGCGGCGCGCGTCAGGGCTTCGGCATCAGTGAGTTCAGGCGCATCCAGGCTCATAGTGATGGTCTACTGGGTTAAACCCACAGAGGGGCGGTGGGTTGCGCTCATTGGGTGCTCCAATCAGGGGTAAACCTGGAGGGCGCGCAGCACAGCGGCATAGGCATCTACGATGCCATAGCCCACAGCATTGTTGGGGGTGCTGCGGTCAGTCACACATTCAGGGTATGGGCCTTCGTAGGGTTGGGCCGTCTCGTTGAGAATCGCAATGGTTTCCTCCACCTCACCGATTAGGGCGGGGTTGGCAGACCACATGAGGGCGACTACGCCGACCACATGTGGCCCAGCCATGGAGGTACCGCTGGCGACCTCGTAGCTGCTGCCGGGATAGGAGGAGAGCACGCCATCCCCTGGGGCAACGATATTGGGCTTGGTGCGCTTGGTGCGCTCACTGCCGTCCACAATCACAGGGCCGATGCTGCTGAACCCTGCCAGATCGCCGTTGGCGTCAATCGCACCGGCCGAATAGACGTATTCATCTGTGGCGGGCGGGTCTTTGACTGAGCCGCAGCCGCCGTAGCCGCTGTTGCCCGCAGAAACGACAACAAAGATGCCGGCTGAACGCAGGGCTTTGGTGGCTGATATAAAGGTTGCCGGGTCGCAGCCTTCAATCTCCGGGCAGCCCCAGGAGTTGTTGAGGATATTGGCCCCGCGAGCGGGATCCCCATCAGTTAGTGGATCGCCAGTCTGGGGGAAGGGGGCCAGCATAAACTGCCAGCAGTCCAGGTAAAGCGCCGGGTTGCCCAGATTGCGCCCCAAATTGACACAGCCGATCCAGTCGGCATTGGGAGCAACGCCAACCTGATTGCCCAGGATGCTGCCCAGGGTATGGGTGCCGTGCCCGCCAATATCCGTCGGCGAGGTGGAGCCAAACCAGGGGTCGTACCAGCGGTAATCGTTTTGGCCATCGCGACCGAGGTATGAGTCATCCAGTTCGGGATGATCGCCCTGGACGCCGGAATCAGATTGACCAATGATAATGCCATCTCCACGCACGCCCAGTTGATCCCAGACCTGATCGGCATGGATCATGGTCAGGTTCCAGTCGGGGCCGATTGATGGGGTTGCAGAACCGGAAGCAGTGGGCAGGTCGGCGGGCAGGGGGCGCAAGTGCGGGCTGTCGAGAACGCGATCTACTTCGGGGCGGTTTTCAAGCCACCAGCGAATGATGGGGCCGCCCTGGACCTCGATGGCATTGACGAGGTAGTAGGGCTGGTAGGCGAAATGGAAGGTATCGAGGGTTTTGCGGATATCGGCTTGAGTGGTATTGGCGTGGGCGGTGAGGGTTTCATAAACCCAGGCGCGGCGCGCGGCAGGGTCAGCGATCTGGGCGGCAGGCGATAAATCGGCCTGGTCATTCAGGATGACAAACAGCCGCTCACCGTGGAAGCCGGGCTGACCAGCAAGGAAATAGACGATCAGGACCAGGGCCCAGGCAAGACCGGCGCCGATTTTCACCTTTGCAGGCAACACGGCAGCCTGACGCAGACGTTTATACGAAGAAACCCCGATTATGGAAAGGAGCAGACCCATCAGCAATCCGCCAAGGGTGGCACCGGCGGCAAAGCTAATCAGGTCGCCGGGGGTGCCGGTGATGACCAGGGCCAGTTCGTCGGGGTCAATCCAGAGGAGGGGGCCAGCCGCGGCCAGCGCCAGAAGCAGGGAGATGGTCAGCCAGTTCTGACCGCGAGTCTGCCAACTGCCCGCAGCAGTGAGCGTGGAAACCGCCCAACCCAGCACCGGAAGGGCAAAGACCAGCATGAGCTGAGCGCCGCACAGCCCGAGGCCAGTGGCCATAATGGCCAGAGTCAGGCTGGCAGACAGGCCTTCCATGAGGACATTCTGCATCTGGTCGGCGGTGGGGTCTTGCTGGGTGACCTTGAGCATTCCAGATTGGATGGTGAGGGCAGCACAAACGCCAAACATGAGCGCCACGACCAGCCCCAGGAGGATATCCATAGGGGAACCCAGGGCACCCCAGAGCGCCCAGGGCAGGGTGATCAGGCCACCAGCGATGAGCACCAGCCAGATGAGGCGCAGGGCACCACCCTTTTCAGGTTTGAGCCAGCGCCAGAGCAGCATCAGATAGAGCGCCATGCCCATGATTTGCAAAACAGCGGCCAATTGTGATTGGGTAAAAAAGATCACCCGGGCCGGAACCACAAAGAGCGCAAAAATGGCGGCCATGGTCCAGGTACGGTAAATGGCTTTGGGGCGCGGCAGGGAGACAGAGGCAGTGCTGATGGCAACTGGAATGAGGACCATGATGGCATAGCCCAAGGCAATGACCCAGCGGACATCGGGAAGCCCAATCGAGCCCTCCATGAGGGCCTGTTCGGTCACCCAGGTTACCACCTGAACCAGGATGGTGCTGCCAAGTACCCAGACGATGGCAAAGACAAATAAACCGACCAGACCACAACCGGCCCGGTTATCACGCGGAGGTGCTTCTTTTAGTGCTTGGGGAATGTCGGCCATGAGATCACCTTTTTTGGTAAAAGAATCTGAAGATGTTATTCGCACTGAACCAATACAAAATATTGTAACACGGCCCGGCAAAAATCCGGGCAAGGACTGGCTTGCCCATTTGGCTGACCTGCTGTACACTGATTGTGGATTGATTATAAGCCCAAGCCGGGACGCGTTGGTGCCCGGTTTGATTTCTTGAACCAGAAGGAGTCAGGATGAGCCAGAATGAATTTTCGTGGAAATCAGCCGATGGGCTGGCTTTTTATGGGCGCGAATGGCGCCCTGATGGGCAGCCGCGCGCCGTGGTGGTGCTGGTGCACGGGCTGGGCGAGCACTGCGGGCGCTATGCCCATGTGGCGGAGGTGTTCAACGCGGCGGGATTGGGCGTTGTGGCGCTGGATCACCGCGGGCACGGCAAGACCGAAGGCACACGCGGGCACGGAAGTTATGACGGCATGGGCAATGACATTGCACACCTGCTTGAAGAAGCCGCCAACCGCTACCCGGGGCTGCCATGTTTTTTGTACGGGCACAGCCTGGGCGGGGCGCTGGTTCTGTATTATACCCTGACGCGCAAACCGGTACTGGCGGGCGTGATTGCCACCGCACCGGGATTGATTCCGGCCAACCCACCGGCGGGCGCAATGATGCTGGCGGCCAAAATTGCCAGTGTGGTGGCCCCAGCCATGCAAATTGATAACAACCTGGACCGGACCGGCCTGGCGCGTGACCCGGAAGTGGAAAAGAAATACAGCGCTGACCCGCTGGTGCATGGCAAGATATCTGCAAAGCTGGGCATGGACTTGATTAACAAGGGGGCATGGATGATTGCCCATGCGGCAGAGTTCCCGCTGCCACTGCTGCTGCTGCAAGGCACAGCCGACCGGCTGGTGAGCCCGACCGGGGCCGCCGCATTTGCGGATGCGGCACCGAAAGACAAGCTGACCTACAAGACCTATGAGGGATATTATCACGAACTGCACAATGAGCCCGAGAAGGTGGAAGTGCTGGCAGACATCCTCGATTGGATCAACGAGCAATTAGGATAAGCCGAGAAAACAAGAAGCCGCCGGACAAACCGGCGGCTTTTGCGTTTAAGCTGCGACCGGGTAGTGACACTCAACTGGAGGCGCTGGCGTAGCGTTTGAGGCCGACACGGAACAGGATTGAGGCAGCGGTGACGAGGACCAGCGCCAGGCCCAGGCTGGTCAGGAGGCCGGGGAGGGTGAGCGAGCCCAGCAGCGCCTGGGCGGGGATGGTGGTGATGACGCCCACGGGGACAACCCAGGTGAGGATCAGCTTGAGCCAGCCGGGATACATGCCCAGCGGGTAGCGCCCCAACTGAAAAATGCCATCAAACACCCAGGTGAAAAGCACGCCCGGACTCCAAAAGATGAGCGCGGCGAAGGCCAGCAGGATGGCATACAGGATGAGCATGCCGGAGAACAAGGTCAGCAGGAAGGCCAGGACTTGCCCGAGGGAGAGCGTGACGCCCAGTTGGATGACGGCAGTGACCAGGACGCCCAACCCGAGCAGCAGGTCAATGGAGGCGAACCAGCGCCATTTGCGGAAGCTGGCCATAAACTGCGTATCTACCGGGCGGAGGACGGTAAAATCGAAGGCGCCGGTCCAGATTTCGCCATCCATGCCGGAGAGGGCATCCAGGCTGGGGCCGATGAACAGTTGACGCAAGGCGCTGACAGTGAGATAGACGCCCAGCAGCGCCAGTGTAGAAGCCAGATTCCAGCCCTGGACGGTATCAATTTGGCCGAACAGGACCACAATGCCCAGCACACCGGTTGCCAGGTTGAGCAAAGAGGTGAGCAGGCTGATGAAAAAATTGGCGCGGTAGGCGGATTCCTCTTGAAAGGAAGCCCGCATGAAAGCGGCGATCAGACGAAAGGGGCGCATTTCAACCTCCTACTGCAGTGTAGCGGCGCAAGCCAGCGCGCCAGAGGATGACATACAGGGCGAAGGCTATAATCAGCCAGCCAGCCTGTGCAGCAAAACCAACCACCAGCTCTGCCGGGGGAAGCTGACCCGTCAGCACTTCGACGGGGAAAGCCACCATGTAGCGGAAGGGCAGGATTTTGGCGAAGGTCTGCATGAGGCCGGGGAGCAGGGCCACTGGCGCCACCTGCCCGGCAAGCAGGAAGATCAATGAGTCTTGGAGCGCGAGGAGGGCATCGGCACGGGTGGCCCAGAAGGCCAGCAGGGCCAGCCAGTAGCCCCAGAAGAACCTCAAAGCCCAGGCCAAGAAAAGCGCCGGGATGAAAGCCAAGCCATTGATCAGGTGAAAATCCATCTCGGGGCGCAGGATTAATGCCAGGAGGGCAACAATGGGAATATCAAAGATCAGATAGACCACCTTGCCTGCGAACTCGGAAGCCAGGGCATCATAGATTGGCGGGATGGGACGCAGCAAGATGTGATTCATCTGCCCGTAGCGGATCAGGTCGCCAACGGTCCAGTTGGTCTGGGCATAGGTGACCTGATTAACGATGATCAGCACCAGATAGTAGGCCACAAACTCGCCACGGGTGAGGCCAGCAATGCTACTATCACCGGCGGCGGTGGACCAGACGAACAGATAGATCAGCGGGGAAATCATCCAGCCAAAGGCGAGGATGAAGAAGAAGCTGCGGTATTGCAGCCAGGACAGCCACAGGCCGCGAACGAGGGCCAAGCCACTGCGGATCATGCGGCACCTTCCGTGTAAATCTGGTCAATGACAGCTTCGATGGGGGGATCTTCGACCGTCAGGTCGGCGACAGGCAGGGTTTGCAGCAGCCGGGCGGTGATGGCGGGCGCGTCCTGGCGGGGAACGCGCAGCGTCAGGATGTTGGATTCAATTTCGGCGACTTCGGCGCCGGGCGGCAGCGGGGGCAGGTTTTCCGGAGAAACGGTTTCTGAGCCGAGGGTGATGCGCAGCATTTTGAAGGGCAGCAGCTTGTGGGCCAGCCCGTTTAATTCGCCATCGTAGAGCAGCCGGCCGTGGTGAATCAGGATGACGCGCGGGCAGAGGGCCAGGACATCGGCCATGTAGTGACTGGTGAGGATGATGGTCACGCCGCTGCGCTGGTTGTATTCGGCGAGAAAGCGGCGGAGGCGGAGCTGCATCGAAACATCAAGGCCGAGGGTGGGTTCATCAAGGAATAAGACGGTGGGACGGTGGAGCAGGCTGGCGGTCAGCTCGCACTTCATGCGCTCCCCCAGCGAGAGGGTGCGTACGGGCTTGGTCAGCAGTTCCTGCAGGTCGAGCAGGGCAATCAGTTCGTCCAGCGTACGGCGAAACTCGGCGGGGGGCACAGCATAGACTTCACTGAGGACGCGGAAAGAGTCCATGGGGGGGATATCCCAGAGCATCTGGCTTTTGTTGCCCATGACCATGCTGATGCGGCGCAGATAATCGGGGTGGCGCTGCCAGGGAACATGCCCGGCAATGGTTCCTGTTCCGGTGGAAGGATGCAGCAAGCCAGAGAGCATTTTGAGCGTGGTAGTCTTGCCGGCGCCATTGGGACCGATGAGACCGACCATGGCGCCGGGCTCGATGGAGAAGCTGAGATCGTTGACTGCGGTGACCTCGCTGTAGCGAGGGCGCAGCAGGCTTTTCAACGAGGCTGATAACCCCTCGGGGCGGATTGGGACGCGGTAGGTTTTGGTGAGGTTTTGAACCTGGATAGCGGGAGCATTCATAGAAGATTCCTTTGGCGTTATCGATTCATTTCAGCGATAGAAGCGGCTGTAAAAACTGCCCCGTGTAGGAGGCTTTGACCTGGGCAATCATTTCGGGCGGGCCTTCGGCAATCAATTGGCCGCCAGCCACGCCGCCTTCGGGGCCAAGATCAATGACCCAATCGGCTACTTTGACCACATCGAGGTTATGCTCAACCACCACAACGCTGTTGCCGGCATCCACCAGGCGCTGCAGGACGAGGAGCAGGCGGGCGGTATCGGCGGGGTGCTGACCGGTGGTGGGCTCATCGAGCAGATAGAGGGTGCGACCCGTGGCGCGGCGGCCCAGCTCTTTGGCAAGCTTGACGCGCTGCGCCTCGCCGCCGGAAAGCGTGGTGGCGGGCTGGCCCAACTGCAGGTAGCCCAGGCCGACATCGGACATGACCTGCAGGCGGGAAACAGCCGCCGGAACATCGGCGAACAAGGTCAGGGCCTCTTCAACCGTCATTTCGAGCACCTGAGAAATATCAAAGTCGCGATATTTAACGGCGAGGGTTTCAGACTTGAAGCGGCGCCCGTGGCAGGCGGGGCAGCGGACTTCGACATCGGGGAGGAAGTGCATTTTGACGGTGAGCGTCCCGGCGCCTTCGCAGCGCTCACAGCGGCCACCCGGAACATTGAAGGAGAAATGGCGGGCGGTAATCTGGCGGCGTCGGGCCTCGGGTGTGGCGGCAAAGGCCTCACGGATGGGAGTGAAGGTATCGGAATAGGTGGCTGCGTTGGAGCGGGGAATGCGCCCGATGTGATTTTGATCAATGGTAATAACTTTATCAATGTGTTCCCAGCCAGTGATGGCAGCATGCAGGCCGGGGGCTTCGGAGGCGCCGTTGAGGCGCTGGTGGGCGGCAAGATCGAGAATATCAAAAATCAGTGAGGATTTGCCTGAGCCAGAAACACCCGTTACGGCAACCAGCAAACCGAGCGGGATGCGCACGGTGAGGTTCTGCAGGTTGAACTGGCGCGCGCCGGTGATGGTCAAAGCCCGGTGGTTGGGCTGGCGGCGGACGGCAGGCAGCGGCACGGCAGCGGTTCCGGCGAGGAACGCGCCGGTTACGGAGCCAGGGACACGCGCCACCTCGGCGGGAGTGCCCGCGGCGACAATCTGGCCGCCGTGTTTACCCGCGCCGGGGCCGATATCCACAAGATAATCGGCAGAGCGGATCAGTTCAAGGTCGTGTTCGACAACCAGGACGGTATTGCCCAGATCACGCAGGCGGCGGAGGATGTTAATCAGGCGGTGGGTATCGCGCTGGTGCAGGCCAATGGTGGGTTCATCGAGGACGTAGAGGACGCCAGTAAGGCCCGAGCCGAGCAGGGCAGCGAGGCGCAGGCGCTGCGCCTCGCCAGCAGAGAGGGTGGGCGAGGCGCGCTCCAGCGAAAGGTAACCCACGCCAACTTCCAGCAGGCGGGTAATGCGCTCTTTCAAATCATCGAGGATGGCGCGGGCGATCAAGATTTCATCGGGAGTGAACAGGGTGGGCAGTTTTTCCAGCCAGGCAGACAGGTCGTCGATGGATAGTTTTGAGATGGCAATGATGGATTCTCCGGCCACCGTGACGGCGCGGCTCTCGGGGCGCAGGCGGGTTCCGGCACAGTCGGGGCAGGTCTGGGAGGTGAACAGTTCGGAGAGCTTCTCGTGATAGGTGGTGTTGGCGGCTTGTTCGTCATAGCGGCGCTGCAGATTGGTGACCACGCCCTCAAAACGGCCCTGGGCATTGGTGGTGGGGGGCTTAATTTCTGGAAAATGGCGGCGGAACTGAGGGCTGTCGGTGCCATAGAGGAAAAGGTCACGCTGGATGGGGGTGTATTGGCCAATCGGCAGGGATGGGTCAAACTCAAAACCGTAATACTGCCCGGCATTTTTCAAAATCTGGCTGTAGTGGGTGACGTGGAAATCAATCCAACCAAAGACGGCAAACTGGGGGATGCTCTTTGATTCGTCAATCAGACGGTTGAGGATCACCTGGCGGACCACTCCCAGACCGGTGCAGGTGGGGCAGGCGCCATCCGGTTTGTTGAATGAAAAATTTGCCATGCCCAGTTCTGGCAGGGCCGCGCCGCAGTGCGGGCAGGGTACGGCACCGGCAGGGCTTTCATCCGACTCGTCGTTCCAGTCTGCCGGAAGATCTTCAAAGGTGGCGGGGGGGACATCTGTGCTGCAGTTGGGGCAGGGGCGGTGCCCCAGGCGGGCAAACAGGACGCGCAGATAGGTGAAGACCTCGGTGGTGGTGCCCACGGTGGATCGCGGGCTGCGGTTGGTGAGGTGTTGATCAATGCTGATGGTGGGAGACAGCCCAACAATTGAGTCAACCGGCGGCTTGGACAGTTCGTGGGCAACAAACCCGAGCGATTCGATGTACTGGCGCTGGCCTTCTTTGTTGAGGATATCAAAGGCGAGGGTTGATTTACCCGACCCTGAGATGCCGGTCATCACGACAAGCTGGTTTTTAGGAATATCAAGGTTGATGTTTTTGAGGTTGTGCAACCGGGCATTGCGGATACTGATGGTGGGGTTCATAAGTTCTCCAAATGGACGAGGGTAAGAGGGCAATTCAGTTTAATTATATAACCCTGGTGGGCAAAGGGAGGGTTTGCCCTCAACCCGGCAAGACTATTCCCCCATGACCACCCGGACGATCAGACCAGCAGAGCGGTGACGAATTGGATGACCTGCTGCGCCAGGGCCTCCTGAGCGTGCAGCGTGGTCAGCCAGTGGTCGGCGGCTGAGAAAATATCCTCGCCGGGGCGCGGGGTATCGAGGGCCGATTTCAGGTCGCGGCGGCTGCCCCCATCCAGTTCGATGAACATGCGCAAAATTGCCATATGGCTGTAGCCAGCCTGGGCTAACATGCGGATGATTTGCAGCCGCTCAATTTCTTTTTTGCCAAACAGACGGTAGTCGTTGTGCGGATTGCGCGGCACCGTGATGAGACCATTACGTTCCCAGTTGCGGATGATATCCAGGCTGACGCCCAGGCGTTTTGAAACAGCGCCAATTGACAGCGGCATTTCGTGGTCGTCGGGTTTGGTGGTTTGCGCCCAATGCTCAAGAAGAGCGGCTGCCTGACTGGCCGATTCAAGCTCAAGCTGGATGGCAGACAGGTAAGCACGGGCTTTTTCCAGGGCGCCGGGCCAGTCTCCCATTACGGCTTGCTGGATCACTGCGTTAGAGGATTCACGCAGGGCCCGGCCCGGATATTCGGCGGCATAAATCAGGCGGGCAAGGCGCAGACAGTTGAGGTGCTGCGGGGTGAACAGGCGGTAGCCGGAGGGGCTGCGCTCGACGGGTGGCAGCAGACCCCAATCCACATAGCGGCGGACGGTGTTGGGGTGAATGCCGACGGCGCGGGCCAGGTCGGAGGTGCGAAGGGGTTTGGAGGGCGGCATGGTTTCGGAAATTTCCTCAGACGGGGTAATCCATTTGCCTGGAGGCAATGTTAAATTATAACCCGATGAGGGCAGCGATCAGTCCAATTGACCTCCAGATTGCCGCATCAAAGTTGCTAAATCCGGGTAGAATCTTCTCAAGTGATGCATTCAATCCGGCAAAGCAAATATTCTCAATCAGGAGCTTGACCATGAAACCGAGGACGTTTTTCACCCACCATCTGGTAAAAAGCGAGGAGCTCAATCATCACGGCACGCTGTATGCCGGGCGGAGCGCCGAGTGGTTTGTGGAGGCGGGGTTTATTGCGGCTTCGGCGCTGGCGCAACCGGAGAATATCGTCTGCCTGCAGATTCACGGGCTAATCTTCAAGAAGCCGGTGAAGCTGGGCGAGGTGGTGTGTTATGAGAGCAAGGTTATCCTGGCGGGCAGGACCAGCCTGGTGGCTTATGTGCGGGTGTTGACGCAGGACGAGATGATGATGGATGGATTTTTGACGTTTGTGCATGTGGATGCAGACGGGCATGCCCAGCCGCATGGGATTGTGATTGAGCCATCGAATGATGAAGAGGCGGCGCTGCAGCAGCGAGCCCGCGAAGTGACCGGGAAAAAATAAAATTCAGTTTTCTTCCGCACCGTCGCCGGGGGGCAGGTTGGGGCAGGTCTGATGGTAGGGCATGCCCGGCGGGAAGTAGGTTTCCCACTCGGCCTGGGAGAGGTTGCGGCTAAGGCGGGAACAGGCCTGGTCGATCAGATCATCCGGGTGCCAAATCCAAACTTGTAGGCTGTCGCCGCTCTGATACCCCACCCATTCACCGGTCGAACTGAATGCCAGGGAGTTTGAGAAATATAAATGTTCCTCGACATATGGAAGTTCTCTCCGGGCAACTTCCTGACCGGTCAACATATCCCAAATTTGGAGGAGGCCTTCTCGACTGAAGGTCGCCAGCCAATGACCATCCGGGCTGAACATTGTCTGATCCATTTTTTTCACCGGCACGGTAAACTGGACCACCGTCTCGCCGGTGTCCACACCAATCACCCGGACGGCACCAATGCCATTGACCGCATAGATATAGCGACCATCCGGCCCAAAGGCGAGGGCATTCACGCTCTGTGAGGCGATTTCAGTCACGACGGCCCCCCCCGCGACCTCCCAAACCTTAATGTCACTGTTATTGTTGCTGGCAGAGACCACCAGCTGCCCATCCGGGCTGAAGTCCAGCGCGGTCACTGCCGCATCGTGCTGCATCTCTGCCAGAGGCTGCGGGTCGCCAAGTTGCCAGATCTGGACCGTGCCACTGGTGGTGCCGACAGCCAACAGCGTGCTGTCCTGGCTGACAGCCATAGCCGAGCATGATGCATCCAGTGTCAGCAGCTGAATTTCCTGTCCGGTTTGAACCATCACAATTTCGACGTTGTGTATCATGGAAGGAAACTCGATGGCTATCCAGGTTCCGTCCGGGCTGAGGATTCCGGCCATCCCCGAGTAGATATATTCTATTTCAGAAACACGCGCATACATCTTTTCAAAAAGACGCTGCCCGGCCAGATTCCGGACTTCAAACACAAAAGGTCCGACAAACTTACCATACAGATATTCGCCATTCGGTCCCAATACCGGCGATGAATACCTGATCTCTCCCAGGGGTTCGAAGTCGAATCCAAGAGAATTGGGCGTTAATAACCCTAACCCCAGGGTTTGGATATTCTCATCGAGAAGCGTGTCAAAGTTGGACAGATCCACATCCACATCCAGATCTGTATTCAACTGCCACACTCGCACCCACACATCCGAGCCCGTGGAAATAAGTCGGGATCCATCCCGGGTAAATACCAGGTTGCTGATCTCCTGGGCGTGTTTGACCCGCATTATTTCCTGCCCAGTCGTCAGGTTCCAAACCCGAATGGAACCATCCCGGCCACCCGAGGCCAACCGCGTTCCGTCCGGACTGAATGAGACCGTCATCACAGCAGCCTGGTGCTCCAGCATGAGCATTTCCCGTCCGGAAGATGCACTCCAAATCCGCACGGTTCCGTCCTCACCCCCGGAAGCCACCCGGGTGCCATCCGGGCTGAACGCCAGGGCATGGACCGTATCCCAATGCGCAGCGTCAAATCTCACAACTTCCTGCCCTCTGGCTACATCCCAAAGCTGGCCAACACCCTCCAAACTGCAAGTCAAGGTGTAGCGACCGTCCGGGCTGAAAAGCGGGGGACACTTCCACCCAACAATATCCGGGACAACCGCCCCGGTAGTCAGATCCACAATCTGGGTGAAGGTCGAACGTTCCGGCTGGATGGCTGCCCAGTTTAGATTTTCACTGATGATGATGTCATCCCGCGAGGAAATGCCCACCTGCAGTGTGGGACCGGTTTGCCAGTCCCGGGTATCCAGATCCAGCGTCCGGATTTCCAACCAGCTCCAAACCAGGGCCTGCTGGCCGGACGGCGAAAAAGCAGCTTCTGTGTTGTTATTCCAGGTTTCAACCTGGGTCCAGGTAGTTGTATCCACAAGTATGGTATTCCCCTGATCCATGACTACGATCCAACGATCATCAGGGCTGATGTCAACAGACTTAATTTTCGACGACATGCGAAACACCAAGTGCTGCTGCCCGGTCTCAATATCCCAGATTCGCAGGCTACCCGAATCATCACCAGAAACCACCCAGTCTCCAGTCGAACTGAGGGCAATCACCGTCGGTGTATTCAGATGTTCCTGGGCCATGATTTCGGTTGGCAGGAGGGAGGCGGCATCCCGCAGGACTTGATCCCCCGATATACCGGTCGAAAGCTGCCGGGATTCAATGGCCAGGAGGGTGGCTAGATCGATTTGATCCGGTTGGGTCATCAACATCAGTTGCGCCTGGTTGAACAACTGTCGCGACAAGATAAGGTTCGCCTGGTTTTGGGTTTCCAACTCAGTTGCTTCAAGTTCGGCAATGCGCGCGTCAACCTGGGCGCGCTCCGCCTCGGCAATCAGCAAATTATCTTCAGCAATGGCACGTAATTGATCTGCTTCTACCTGTGCTTGGCGGGCCTGACTGGCGCTGTTCCATCCAAGGATGGACGTCAATAACAGAATTAAAACCGTTAAACCTAACCCAATCAACAGCGGGCTGATGCGTTTAGGGCGCGGGGCCCGGCGCTGGCGGTCCAGCGGGTTGGCGGCGGGCGGCGCACCCGTGCGGCTGTCCAACCGGCTGCCCAGGGCTTTCAACTCGGCTTCCAGCGTCTCGGTAAAGCGCGCCTGCTCGGCCTCTGGCAGGGCCTGACGGGCCAGGGCAAACACCTCCAGCTTTTGCAGCAGCGTATCCAGCGCCCGGCGCAGGTGGGCATCGGCCCGGGCGGCGGCGGCAATCTCGCGCGCCAGTTCGGCCTCGGAGCGGGCCGGCCAGCGCTGCAGCAGCGCCAGAATGGGCCCGGCGCTGGTCTTCTTCAGCAGCCGGGTGACCACCGGGGTCACCTCGGGGTCACGGAGCTGGGTGGCGATCACGGCAGGCATCAAGGCCTTGAGAATCAGCCAGCCGTAGAGCGTATCAACGCCAGCGGGCTGCAGGTGCGCCGTCTGTGCGTTGAAATAATGGGCAATTTCGGTTTTCCAGCTTTCCAGCGAAAAAGACATCCATCCTCCATCAAACTTGAGCCGGTAGGTGGATTATAACGCAAATATTCGTGCCGGGTTTGTTCCACGTGTGGAGTTCGTTCCAGGTTCTATGTTCCAGGTGCGACGGTGACGTCCGGAGTCCGGTAGGGGCGAAGCATCTGGATGGGGTGTTGGTCTTTTACAGAAGCGTCTCTGCTCAGATGCTTCGCCCCTACGTCACAATAACCAACCGCAACACCACAGGTAAGGGTCGCGGAGTCCCATAAGAGCCGCCGGGGATTAAAATCCCCGGCTGGTAAAGAGCAAGTCGGCATTGCCAACTCCGTTTGGATGAGGCTGCTTTTACGGACTTGATTTTGGTCCGGCGGGGCCGCCGGGTTGTGACAATCAACGGGTTGTGGGCCAATTTCAGGAATCTGCAACATACAATCTGTGACCTCTTTCACTTGACCAGTCAAATTGGCAAGACTACAATAATGGTAACTGCAGGTTAAATTTAATAAGGAGCGATTCAATGGCCGATTTCCTTGTGCGTGGGACTCTGGCGAATGTTGACCCCGATGTGTACGAGTTGTGTCAGATCGAGGCTGAACGTCAGGTCCGCAAATTGATTCTGATTCCGAGTGAGAGCCAGGCGCCAGTGGCTGTCCGTGAGGCGCTTGGTTCTGTTTTCCAGAATCTGTATGCTGAAGGTTACCCGGACGAAGAAACCCGGTTCATGCCTGAGGAAGAGATTCTAGACTACACTGCCCGCCTGTCGCATTACCGGCGCTATGCCGATCCGCGCTATTATAAGGGCGTGGAGTATGCTGATGTGATTGAAAGCCTGGCACGCCGGCGCTGCGCCGAAGCCTTTGCCACGCCCAAGTTCTCGGCGGACCAGATTTTTGTAAATGTGCAGGCGCTTTCGGGCGCCCCTGCCAATAATGCGGTTTATGGGGCGCTGATTGCCCCCGGCGACACCATTCTGGGTATGAACCTGCTGCATGGGGGTCACCTGTCGCACGGATCATCAGTGAACCGCTCTGGCAAACTGTACAAGGTGGTGCATTACAATGTGGACCCGACCACCGAACAGATTGACTATGATGCTGTGGAAGCGCTGGCGCGCACCCATATGCCCAAGGTCATCATCGGTGGTTATTCATCTTACCCCTGGTCGCCGGACTGGGAACGGTTCCGCGCGATTGCGGACGCGGTGGGCGCGATTCTGCTGGCGGATGTTTCGCACATTGCGGGCTTGATCGCCGGTGGTGTGCTGCCATCGCCCGTTGGTTATGCGCATGTGATTACCTTCACCACGCATAAGACCCTCTGCGGGCCGCGCGGCGCGTGCATTTTGACCACCGATGGGGCGCTGGCGCGCAAGATTGACCGCTCGGTGTTCCCGGGTGAGCAGGGCGGGCCGCATATTCATGCGGTGGCGGCGCTGGCGACCACCTTCAAGCTGGCGCAAACGCCGGAATTCAAGGCGCTGCAGGCGCAGATCATCAAGAACTGCCAGGCGCTGACCAACCGGCTGCGCGAACGCGGGCTGCGCATCCCGTTTGGCGGGTCAGATACGCACCTGGGCAATATTGACTGCAAGACAATTGTGGGGCCGGACGGCACCACGCTCTCCGGTGATATGGCGGCGCGCATTCTGGATGTGGCCGGGATTGTGTGCAACCGCAATACCATCCCCGGCGACAAGACGGCGCTGTTCTCCACGGGCATCCGCTATGGCACGCCCTGGATGACGCAGCGCGGCCTGAAAGAAGCCGAGATGGTGCAGGTGGCCGACGCGATTGCCGACATTCTGTATGCCTGCAAGCCTTACACCATTGAAATGCGCACCGGGCCGGTGCAGCGCGCCAAAGTGGACTTTGCTGTGCTGGAAGATGTGAAACTGCGGGTGCGCGCCCTGGCTGAAAAAGCCGGCGCGGATCCTGTCCCGACTGCTTCCCAAAAGCATGGTTACCCCCACTTCTTCTACGTAGATGATAAGCCTGCGCGCAAGGCCCGCTGGGCGGCTTTTGACCTGACCGGTGACAATGTGCGTGGGTTTGTGAACTATACCTTCAGCAGCGACGCGGAAGCGCTGGAGCCGGGACAGAGCCAGAAGACCCTGTTGAGCACCCCCAAAGGCGAGCTGGCGGGCATTTTGACCTGCCTGGAAGCCGAACGGTATCAGTTCAGTCTGCCGGCGGAAAACGCGGGCCTGGCTGGAGCCTGGCTGCGCGACCTTTCGGACGGGTATGTGAGCTTTGATGAAGACCTGAGCCGCCGCCTGCCGGGGCCGATTTATGTGACGGATGCGACCAAGCCGATTACGGCTGCGCGGGGCAACGCCGCGGCGCCGAAGAAACCCTATTCTATTGGGATGAGCGCCGGTAAGGGCAAGGCCCTGCCCCACTTCAAGTGGAAGGAACCCGAATCAGTTGAAATTCGGCGCACACCGATTTATGAAATTCACAAGCAGATGGGCGCCAAGATGATTCCGTTTGCGGGCTGGGAGATGCCGGTGTGGTACACCTCGGTGACCGAAGAACACTTGGCCTGCCGCCAGGCGGCGGGGCTCTTTGATGTGGCACACATGGGCGTGTATCAGGCAGAGGGGCCGGATGCGGTGGCCTTCCTGGACAGCGTCTGCAGCAATGACATCAGTGCGCTGGCGGTGGGAGAATCTTGCTATACGCACTTCCTTGATCCTGATGGGAACGTGATTGATGATACGCTGGTTTACCGGCGCGATGCTGACCGCTACCTGGTGGTGGTGAACGCATCTAATGATGACAAGGACTGGGCCTGGCTGAATGCGGTGCGCGATGGCAAGGTGCTGGTGGATAACGAGCACCCCTGGGTGCGCGCGTTTGGCCGCAATGTGATCTTCCGCAATCTGCGCGACCCGAAAGCGGGCGCCGACATGCGGATTGATATTGCGCTGCAGGGGCCGAAATCCCGAGATATCCTGCTCTCGCTGGGCGTGGATGCGCCCACCCGCCGGCGGATCATGGCGCTGAAACGCACTCAACTGTGCGAAGCTGTGGTTGGCGGATTTGAACTGGTGGTCTCACGCACGGGTTACACCGGCGAGAAGATGGCGTTTGAACTGTTTGTGCACCCCGACAAAGCGGCTGACTTGTGGAACGCGCTGCGCAAAGCTGGCGAACCGCTGGGCATGCGAGCCTGCGGCCTGGGGGCACGCGACTCACTGCGCACCGAAGCCGGACTGCCGCTCTACGGACATGAGATGGGCGGCGACCTGGGTTTGGGTGTGGCAGAAGCCGGGTTTGGCTCTTACGTGAAGACCTACAAACCCTGGTTCATTGGGCGGACGGCGTTCATCAACCGCGAAAAGGCCCGTCAGAGCGTGGTGGTGCGGTTCCGCTTCACCGAAAAGGGCGTGCGCATGGCTCACCTGCATGATCCGGTGCTGGACCGGAAGGGCCGCGTGATTGGCGTGGTGACAAGCTGCGCGATTGATGCGGAAGGCTTCCTGACCGGGCAGGCATTCATCGAGATGAAGGCAGCCGAAGAAGGCGCCCCCATTTCGATCTTCCAGAGCGCGCCCAAAGCTG
>JAGOFZ010000135.1 GCA_017996955.1 Longilinea sp. | reverse complement strand
CAATTTCGGTCCAATGATTGACAGTTTAGGGCACGAGGGTTATAATCACCCGTCGCCGAAATAATTTTGGGAGAGCGTCTAATGGAAATCAACCCCGCTGCGGATACAAACCGCGCAACAGAAATAAAGTCGAAAATGCACTTCACCGGCACGGTGAAAACCATCACACTGGCTGGCGCCGTAATTGATATTGGCGTCGGCACGCCGGCTGTGCTGCACATCTCTCAGATGGCTGCCTCTACCGAGGGGCAACCGATCAAGAGCGTGCGCGAAGTCCTGCAGGAGGGGCAGACAATTGATGTCTGGGTACGCCGGGTGAAAGACAATCGCGTTGAACTGACAATGTTCCGCCCGCTGGACCTGGAATGGCGTGACCTTAAAAAGGGCATGGTCGTCAAAGGCAAAGTTGTCCGCCTTGAAAAGTTTGGCGCCTTTATTGAAATTGGCGCTGAACGGCCTGGTCTGGTGCACATCAGCGAAATGGCGCACAGCTATGTTCGCCTGCCTTCAGATGTTGTCAACGAGGGTGATGAGGTGGAAGCCGAAGTCATTGATGTTGACCGCAAGAAGAAGCAGATCAAGCTGAGCATGAAGGCCCTGCAGCCCGAACCGGTGAAGGAAGAAGAACCTGAAATGCCGGTTGAAATGGCACCCCGCCGTGAGCGCACAGAGCGTGGGGAGCGGGGCGAACGCCCTGCCCGCCGCCGCACTACGAGCAAGGGTGGCCGCCGCGAGCACCAGGAAGATAACAGCGAAGCAATGGCTGCCCTGGCTGCTGAAGCGGCTGCTGCCGAAGCCGAGCCCACCGCGATGGGTCTGGCCTGGCAGGAAGCCATGGAAAAAGCCAAGACTCGCCGAGAAGAACGCGCCCGCAAGGGCAAATCTGGCGCCACCAGCGAGCATGAAGAAATCTTCAGCCGCACGCTGGAACAGAAAAGCCAGCAGTAGGATTTACCTTCTGTAACTGCCGAAACCCAAGACCGCTCTGCCCCACCCGCTGAGCGGTCTTCGTTTGTGTGTGAGGCCTGAGTGAATTGTGGTACACTTTAGCGGTTGATTCAGCCTGAACAGATCAAAGGAGGAGCATGCCGACCAAATATATTTTCTTCACTGGCGGGGTTGTCAGTTCCGTTGGTAAGGGCGTTACGGCGGCGGCGGTTGGCCGCCTGTTGAAAGAACGGGGATTTCGAGTCGCTGTTCAGAAGCTGGATCCCTATATCAACGTGGACCCGGGGACGATGAGCCCGTACCAACATGGCGAGGTTTTTGTGCTGGACGATGGCGCTGAAACCGACCTGGACCTGGGGCATTACGAGCGGTTGATTGATATCCGGCTGAACCGGGTGTGCAATATCACCACCGGGCAGGTCTATGCCGAAGTCATTTCAAAAGAACGGCGGGGAGACTATCTGGGCGGCACAATTCAGGTGATTCCGCATATTACAAATGAAATCAAACGGCGGATTGGGCTGGTTGCCAAAACCACCCAGGCCGAAATTGTGCTGGTGGAAGTTGGTGGTACGGTAGGTGATATTGAGAGCCTGCCTTTTCTGGAAGCACTGCGGCAGCTCCGTAGTGACCTGGGGCGGGAAAACACTTTTTATATTCATGTGACCTGGCTGCCGCACATTGGCGCAACCAACGAACTGAAAACCAAGCCAACCCAGCACTCGGTTCGAGAGCTGCGCTCGATTGGTATTTCTCCGGATATGATTGTCGCCCGGTCAGACCACCCGGTGGACAGCGGTATGTGCGAGAAGATTGCGCTGTTCTGTGATGTGGACAAGCGGGCGGTTGTTCCAATGGTCACGGCATCCACATTATATGAAGTGCCGTTGATGCTGGAAGAGCACCATGTGGCGGATATTCTCATGGAACGGCTGGGACTGCACGCCACGCAGACGCCTGACTGGACACCCTGGCAGGCAATGATCCGGGATATTCAGCGACCCAAGCCAACCGTCAAAGTGGCGCTGGTGGGCAAGTATGTTGAACTGCACGACGCCTATATCAGCGTGCGCGAGGCGATTATGCATGCGGCGCTGACGGCAGGCGTGGAAGTGGATTTGCGCTGGGTACATTCGGCGGACCTGGAACGCGGCCAGGGGCTGGAGCAGTTGGAAGATGTGGATGGGATTGTGGTTCCGGGCGGGTTTGGCAGCCGTGGGATTGAAGGGAAAATCCAGGCGGCGCAGCAGGCCCGCACCCGAAAAATCCCCTATCTGGGGTTATGCCTGGGGATGCAGTTGATGGTGGTAGAGTTTGCGCGGTATGCGTTGGGCAATGAGAAAGCCAACTCGACCGAATTTGACCAATCAACCCCCTGCCCGGTGATTGATTTGATGCCGGACCAGCAGAACATCACCGATATGGGCGGCACCATGCGGCTGGGGTTGTACCCCTGCAATCTGCAACCTGATACCATTGCCGCCCGGGCATATAGCGAGCCTCAGGTGCAGGAGCGGCACCGCCATCGCTTTGAGTTCAATAATAATTACCGACAGGTTCTATATGATAAGGGTTTACGCTTCTCAGGACTCTCACCTGATGGTAAACTGGTAGAAATTGCGGAGCTGGTCGAGCATCCCTTCATGGTTGGAACGCAGTTCCACCCGGAGTTTCTCTCGCGACCCAACCGCCCCCACCCCCTGTTTGCAGCCTTCATGGAAGCGGTGCGCGATCATGCTGGCGTGACAGAGAAATCATAACAAACCTGCGGCAGAGTGCATCTCTGCGGCAGTGAAGAATAATCTCACTATAAGAGGAAAAAAAGATGGACACAATCATTGAATCAGTTATCGGACAGGAAGTGCTCGACTCGCGCGGCAATCCGACCGTGGAAGTGGAAGTTATCCTGGCCAATGGCGCCTGGGGCCGTGCGGCGGTTCCGTCAGGCGCGTCCACCGGCGTGCACGAAGCGCTGGAGCTGCGCGATGGCGACAAGAAGCGCTACGGCGGCAAGGGCACACTGCAGGCTGTGCAGCATGTAAACGAAGATATTGCCGAGCTGATTGTGGGCTGGGACGCAGTTGAGCAAAAAGCCATTGATATGGCCATGATTGAAGCCGATGGCACGCCGAACAAATCCAAGTTTGGGGCCAATGCTATTCTGGGCACCAGCCTGGCGGTTGCCAAAGCCGCGGCCGAAGCGCTGGGTCTGCCGCTGTACCGCTACATTGGCGGTGTCTATGCGCATGTTCTGCCCGTACCGATGCTGAACATCCTCAACGGCGGCGCGCATACCGGCTGGCAGTCCACCGATGCGCAGGAATTCATGGTCATGCCGCTGGGCGCCCCCTCCTTTGCCGAGGGTCTGCGCTGGGGCGCTGAGATTTATCACGCGCTGAAGGCGGTACTGAAAGCCCGCGGTTATGCCACGCTGGTTGGTGATGAGGGCGGTTACGCTCCGGCGCTGAAGGCGAATGTGGAAGCGGTTGAAGTGATCCTTGAAGCGATCACCAAGGCGGGTTACAAACCCGGCGAAGAAGTCTGCATTGCGCTGGATCCGGCAGCCTCGGAATTGTTTGATGAGGACAGCAAGAAGTACAACCTGCGCCGCGAAGGCAAGCTGCTGACCGGCGAACAGATGGTGGCCTTCTGGGCGGAGTGGGTTCGCCAGTTCCCGATTGTGTCCATTGAAGACGGCCTGGCTCAGGACGACTGGGACAGTTGGAAGCTGATGGTGCGCGAGCTGGGCAGCAAGATCCAGATTGTTGGCGACGACCTGCTGGTCACCAATCCGGAACGCGTCCGCCGCGCCATCAAAGAACAGGCTGCCAATGCGCTGCTGGTCAAGCTGAATCAGATTGGTTCGCTGACCGAGACGATTGAAGCCGTGGAAACCTGCCACCGGGCAGGCTGGCGGGCGGTCACCTCGCACCGCTCGGGCGAGACGGAAGATTCGACCATTGCCGACCTGGCTGTGGCGCTCAACATGGGTCAGATCAAGACCGGTGCGCCGGCACGGTCAGACCGCGTGGCGAAGTACAACCAACTGATGCGGATTGAAGCAGAGCTGGGCGAAACTGCGACTTATGCGGGCTGGTCTGCGCTGCGCCGCGGTTAATTTTCGGCTGACGATTTGACACAGCGCCCCACTGATTGTAATCAGTGGGGCGCTATTTTACAGGAGGACTACGATGAACTGGCAAGAAGAAATGCTGCTAGTTAGGTATGGTATTACCCCGGCGGATCTGGTGCGGGGTGGATTGCACTGTGAACCCGAGACGATTCAGCCAGATGTGGTCTTGCTGCCCAACTGGCGGGCAGAGATTTTTGAAGCTTATGTTGACAGCCTCCAGACGATTGTGCCTAACACGGTTTATGAGGTACGCGTCGGAGAAAAGCGCGTCACGTTCATCCGGGCGGGGATTGGTGCGCCGCAAACCGGCGACACCGTGCTGGCGTTGGGCGCAACCGCCTGCCGGCGGCTGGTATTTGCCGGGTCGGCGGGCAGCCTGCGGCTCAAAGTGGGGATTGGCGATCTGGTGGTTCCCGCCTGTTCGTTAAGCGGCGATGGGTTCACGCGCTATCTGGACCCCACCCTGCCGCCCGAGGATACCTTCTTTCAACCAGCGTATCCGAACAGCGAGCTGACCGCGGCCTTGCTGGCAATCAGCCAGGAAAGGGGGCAGCGGGCTGAGGTGAAGGTCCATTCAGGGCTGGTATTTTCAACCGACAGTATTGTGGGACAGCTGCCATTTGCTGAAGAGGCGGAACAGGAATACGATTGTATTGCCATTGAGATGGAGACAGCAGCCACGTTTGCCGCGGCCCGGCGGGTGGGAATTGCGGCGGCGGCGATTCTGGCTATTTCAGATTCACTGCCAGAGAAAAAGACCATCCTCAACCGTGATCCGGAAGCAACCAACCGGTACCGGCAGGTGCGGGCGAGTGTGCTGGCGCCAATTGTGATTGATTTGCTGGCAAAAGGGTAACCCTATGGACTTGAATGAGCTGCAGAGCGCCTGTCAGGCCAGGTGCTGGCGAACCAACTGCCAGATGGAATCAAACATAGCGACGGTCAGGCGGCCGGTCTGGGTGTTCTGGCGGCTGGGGTGATATGAACCGATGAGCCAGGGCAGCTCAGGGCCCAGCGGATAAAAAACGCCGTGCCCAAAGGCCAGAGACGGGATGGTGTACCCAAGCTGACGATAAGCCGAGAGAATACCATTGAAGC
>JAGOFZ010000134.1 GCA_017996955.1 Longilinea sp. | reverse complement strand
CTATTAAACCGCAGTTGGTCTGGGCCTTTGTGCTCCTGGCGGTCTTGCTGGCCTTCCGTCGCCGGACTTATATCTTGCTCGGCAGCTTTGCCGGTTTCACGCTCTTATTCCTCCTCATCCCGTTCACCTTTATCCCCAACTGGGTGGGGGAGTGGCTGGCTCAGATTCAATACTACACCACCTTTGAACACGCCGGCGGCGATTCAGTTCAGGTCATGCTGCTTCAATTCCTATCCTTAATTGGGTTGAATGGCTGGGCTGCCACTGCCATTGCCGGCCTGACAGGGCTTGCCGGTCTGATTGGCTTGCTCTGCCTCGTTTTTAGAAAATCCTCCCGCCCGGCCGCTCCGCTCATTGCTCTTGGGCTGGCGGGCTTGCTGATCTATGTTCTCCACCCCAGCGGCCTGTCTTACGAACAATTAGCAATGATCTTGCCTATGTTCATCTGGGCCGCCTTGCGCGGCGCTCCTCGTCCCGCGGTTTTATTCTTCTGGCTTGGCGGGCTGCTCCTCTCCTGGGGTGTCTTCAGCCTTGCGCGCAGCCTGGGCCAGAACTGGATACTCTATCTCCCCCCCACGCTTTGGACGCTGGCCTGGTGGCTTTGGCTTTTGCTGGCCCGCCGCCGCCCGGCTCAGACCTGAAAGGATTCTATGGATATCTCTGAATTAACGGCGCACATGCAGGCGTTTGTGACCGCCAAAGGCTGGTATGCCCCTACATCGCTGCGCCTGCAAACACCGCGCAATATTGCCATATCCCTTAATCTCGAATCCGCCGAAATTTTGGAACACTTCCAGTGGGGCGAGGAACCCCGCGATCCCGACGGTCTGCCCGGTGAGCTGGCCGACGTCACCCTCTACCTGCTCCAACTCGCCCACGTCCTTAACATTGACCTGGAACAGGCCGTGCTGCAAAAATTGGCAGTCAATTACGGGCGCGAGTGGGATTCTGGGGTAAAATAGCACGATTATGAACGTTTGCGTCTTTGGCAGCGCTAATCCGCGCCCCGGTGACCCCGCTTATCTGGAAGCCCTGCATCTTGGCAGTTTGCTGGGCCAGGCCGGTCATTCGGTGGTAACCGGTGGATACATTGGCACTATGGAAGCTGTGTCCCGCGGCGCTGCCGAGATGGGCGCCCATGTCATTGGCGTCACCTGCCAGCAAATTGAGAACTATCGCCCTGGCAAGGCCAACCCCTGGGTGCATGAAGAATGGCGCACTCAGACCCTGTCCGAACGGCTCGGTCTGCTGACCAGCCGCAGTCAGGCCTTTCTGGCGCTTCCCGGTGGCGTGGGCACATTGGCAGAAGTCACCCTGGCCTGGAACCTGCTGGCCGTGAACGCCATCCAGCCCTGCCCCCTCATCCTTATCGGCCCCGGCTGGGAAGCGGTGATTAACACGCTGGTCGAGCAGCAGCAAACCAATATCAACGACAAAACGCGCCGCCTTGTGGTCAGTGTCCCCTCAGTGGACGCCGCCGTAAAGGCCCTGGCGCTTTGGCAGTAATCATTTATCTGGGAGAATCAGAATGGCAGACGAAAAATTACCAACCCGCAGCGAAAATTATTCCGAGTGGTACAACCAGCTCATCTTGCGCGCCGAACTGGCCGATTACGCCCCTGTGCGTGGCTGCATGGTGGTCCGCCCTTACGGCTGGGCCTTGTGGGAAAATATTCAGCAGTCACTGGATGGTCGCTTCAAAGCCACCGGCCATGTCAATGCAGCTTTCCCGCTTTTCATCCCCATGTCCTTCCTTGAAAAAGAAAAAGAACACGTCGAAGGTTTCTCCCCAGAACTGGCGGTTGTCACCATCGGCGGCGGCGAAACGCTCGAAGAGCCCCTGGTGGTGCGTCCTACCTCAGAGACCATCATTGGTTACATGTATTCCAAGTGGATTAAATCCTACCGCGATCTGCCGGTGCTGATTAATCAATGGGGCAATGTGGTGCGCTGGGAAATGCGCACCCGCCTCTTCCTCCGCACCCTGGAATTTTACTGGCAGGAAGGCCATACAGCCCATGCCACCGCCCAGGAAGCCCAGGAAGAGACCCTGCGCATGCTCCAGGTCTATACCGACTTTGCCTACGAAGACGCAGCTATCCCCGTAATTCCGGGCCGCAAGAGCGCCACAGAAAAATTTGCCGGCGCTTCGGCCTCCTACACCATCGAAGCCATGATGGGCGATACCCGCGCGCTTCAGGCCGGCACCTCCCATTTCCTCGGCCAAAACTTTGCCAAAGCCTTTGATATCCAGTACCTTGATCAGAATAACGAGCTGCAATACTGCTGGACAACCTCATGGGGCGTTTCCACCCGTATGATTGGCGCCATCATCATGACCCATGGCGATGACCAGGGCCTGATGCTGCCCCCCCGCCTGGCCCCCATCCAGATTGTGATTGTCCCCATCTTCAAAAACGATGCTGAACAGGCCAAGGTCATGCCGGTTGTACAGCAGCTTGAAGCCAGCCTCAAAAATTTCCGCGTCAAAGTGGATGCCCGCACCGAAGTAACCCCCGGCTTCAAGTTCAATGACTGGGAAATGCGCGGCGTCCCGGTCCGCATTGAAATTGGCCCCAAAGACGTGGACAAGGGCGTTGTCACGGTTGCCCGCCGTGATGTTCCCGGCCGCGAGGGCAAAATCACCCTCAGCCCCGATCAGATTGCCGCCCCCATTGGCGAACTGCTGAATGAGATTCACACCGCCATGCTCAACCGCGCCCGCGCCTTCCGCGATGCGCATATTTCCGACCCGCGCGACTATACTGAATTCCAGGAAGTCGTCCAGAATGGCTGGGCGCTCTCTTACTGGTGTGGCGATGCGGCCTGCGAAGCCGCCATCAAAGAAGACACCAAGGCAACCACCCGCTGTATCCCCGCCGAACAGCCATCCGGCCCCGGGCGCTGCATCCGTTGCGGTCAACCCGCTGCCGAAAAGGCCTATTTCGCGCGTGCCTATTAATCCGGGTTACTGATTTATGCCTGCGGTGCAGCTTGCGCGCCTCAGGGCGCAGGTCGAAGAATTAAGCAGTCGCTTTTCTCAACCGGCTGTCTATCTCCGCGCCTTGCGAGATCTGCTGGAGCTTTATGCCGACCGCACCTACCAGCCCGGGCAGGGGGTGCCCTCGCAGGTGCTCACCCCCAGTTATCATGTCCCTATGCTGGTCATGCGCCAGCTCGAATCCAGCCTGGAATCGCACGCTCGTGAGAACCCTATCGTGGCACTCCCGCTTGCCGACTTGCTCTGGCAGGAAGAATATCTGGAGCCGCGCTTGCTGGCAGCCTCGGCCCTTGGACAGGCTCCTCTCATGCCCCCCGAACAGATCCTGGACCGCCTGGTTGCCTGGGCCCAGACCGGCGACGAGCGCCTGGTGCGGGCCGGTTTATTCTCGCATGGCACCGATCGTCTGCGCCGTGAGTTCCCTGATTTGTGGCTGCAGCGTATCCAGGTCTGGTTTTCAGACCCCAATCTAACCGCTCAAATGATGGCCCTGGAGGCGCTCCTGCCACTGGTGCGTGATCCGAACTATCAAGACCTCCCGCCCATCTTCCCGCTAGTTCAGCCTTTGCTCCGCGCCGCTCCGGCCCCCTTACAGGCTCCCCTGCAAGACCTTCTGGAAGCACTTGCCCGACGCTCATCGGTAGAAACCACTTATATCCTGCGTCAAATCTTGACCATGCAGCGCCCGCCTGCACTTACCCGGCTGGTTCGCCGCTGCTTGCCCGCCTTTGAGCCCGCCGACCAGGCCGTACTCAAAACACTGCTCAAATAAAGACCCAAATTGTGGTATAATTCGTTCCACTGACTGGACCTGTCTGCGGCGCAAGCTGCGGGCATGGAGACCTGCGGAAAATCTTTTTAGGAGCAGACGTCATGACTTTGACAAAGGAAGACAAAACCAAACTTATTTCTGACCACCACCGTCACGAGACCGACACCGGTTCTCCTGAGGTGCAAATCGCCATCCTGACCCGGCGGATTCAACAGCTCACTGAGCATCTGCGCGCGAATAAGCACGATGACAGCTCGCGCCGCGGCCTGCTTCAGATGGTTGGCCAACGCCGCCGCCTTCTGGCGTATCTGCGCCGTGTTGATTACGGGCGCTACGTCTCCCTGGCCGAAAAACTAAACCTCCGCCAGCGGTAAAGCAAGCCCCCAACGAGTGGATGGGGAAGGCTCCCCATCCACTCGATTTTTAGTCCAACTCTATTCACGTAGTGCTGCCGGTTGGGAATTGAAAAGTGAGCGCGACCTCCCGTCTCGACCAGTTTTCAGTCCCTGACCGGGGCAACACAGAGGGATCAAACAACTTATGAAACCAACTGTACACCAATACACGACCACTGTTGGTGGTCGCCCGCTCACATTTGAGTCGGGTAAACTGGCCGCTCAGGCGGGTGGCTCTGTCACCGTCCGCTTTGGCGATTCCATCGTTTTTGCTGCTGCCACCATGAGCCCTAATCCGCGCGAAGCCGCTGATTTCTTCCCGCTCACCGTAGATTACGAAGAGCGCCTCTATGCTGGCGGCCGCATCCCCGGTTCCTACTTCCGTCGCGAAGGCCGTCCGACCGAAGACGCCATCCTCACTGCACGCCTCACTGACCGCCCCCTGCGCCCGCTCTTTGACAAAAACATCCGCAACGATGTCCAGGTCATTATGTTCTCGATGTCTGCCGATGGCGTAAACCCGCTCGATGTCCTGGCGATCAATGCCGCCTCGGCTGCCGTCATGATCTCGGATATCCCCTGGGCTGGCCCGGTTGGTGCTGTCCGCGTAGGACGCGTCAATGGCGAATTAATCATCAACCCCACCTTCAGCCAGATGGCCGAATCAGATCTGGACCTGCGCATTGCCGGCACCCACGACGCCATCTTGATGGTGGAGTGCGGCGCCTACGAAATCCCCGAAGCCGACATGGTCGCCGCCCTCATGGCCGGCCATCAGGCCATTCGCCCGATTGTCGAAGCCCAGATCAAAATGGCTGCCGAAATCGGCAAACCCAAGCGCCAGGTGCAAACCTTCCCGCTGGACGAATCACTCGTCGAGCGTGTCTCTGCCCGCATCACTACCGAACTCACCGCCGCCCTGGATGCCCCCCACACCAAAGCTGAACTCTACACCTTCATTGACATGCTGCAGGCGACCGTTGTTGCCGAAATGGCCAGCGAGGATGCCACCCAGGCCCCGGCTGTCAAGCAGGG
>JAGOFZ010000133.1 GCA_017996955.1 Longilinea sp. | reverse complement strand
CCCCATATACTTCTTTGCCACACTGATCACCAGCCGAGAGTTAGCCGTAATCAGGTGCTCGCGCGCCGCCCAACCGTCTTCAATTAGCTTGCGCAGCTCCAATCGGCGGCGGGTATTAACGTTACCTCGTGCCAGCTCTTCGCGGGCCATGCGCCCGCGCTCAATCCGCTGGGCAAGCTCCACTTCTTCTTCCGCTGTTAGGAGCGGAACACGGCTGACCTCTTTAAGATATAGCCCAATGGTGTCGTCGGTATCAATGTTTTCGAGATCGTCAATTGCAACTTCGGGTGCCCGTTCGTTGGGCTCTTCTTCAAGGATCAACTCATCTTCAGATGGCTCAGCCATCGGCGCTTCATCCTCAAGATAAGGAATGCCAGCGCTCATCAGCGCGGCAAAAGCCTCTTCAAGCTGCTCCACGTCTTGCTCTGCGTCTGGAAAGAAATGCAGAATATCGTCTATTGTTACAAAAGTTTTTTGCCGCCCCAGTTCAATCAGGCGGGCTATCGCCGGATATTCTTCATCTTCTTCGTCGACTACGTTAATGAAAGGGTTCTCCATACAGTTTGCGCAATTCCTCTTGTTGGAATGGATTTCCGTGCCCCGTTTTAGTCCTGTTATCCAGAATACACGTTTTTCAGGCAAAAATCAAGTAGGCCATTTGGCACAAAATGGCACTGACTGATATAGTGACAATCTCTCAACTGATCCCGATTGTCCCTGATCAAGCAGATCCTTCGCACCTCAGAGACCGAATCGGTGTTATTTTGAAAAAGCAGCACATATTGCTTTAGGCAATTGTCTGACCACTTGTCGCCAATTGTTCACCGCAATACACTATACAATTGCGACAGCCCTAAAGTCAAGGAGGTTGATAGATTCTAATCTAATACTAATCTTTCGGCTTAATAAATTCTCGCTCATCTTCAATTGACAATCATTCACATTTAAGTACAATAATCTAGTCTCTTTAAATCCTTGTTAATTTGGAGGAAGTATGGACATATTTGGTCTTGCAGAGCGTGGCCTCAATACACCCTTTGAACAGATTGCTATCTTGTGTGTATTGCTTGTGGCCTTTATCAGCCTGCTGTATGCATGGCTGCTGCGGGGCAACGTGCTCAAGAAAGACAAGGGCACGCCAAAGATGCAAGAAGTCTGGGATGCGATTCGGATTGGTGCAGATAGTTATCTGAGCAGCCAATTGAAAACGATCCTTCCGGCAATCCTCTTGCTCGGCGTGGCGCTTTTCCTGAGCGTCTATGTTGTAGAACCAACCAAAGAGGCCGTTGATCGCTTTGGTGACAATGCCCTGATCGCTGTGTCAATTGGTCGCACCATTGCGTTCTTTATGGGCGCCTTCTTCTCCTTAACCGTTGGGCAGCTTGGCATGCGCATGGCTATTCAGGCCAGTGTCCGTTCTGCCTCTGCTGCTCGCCGAGATTTCAATGAGTCCCTCTCCATTGCCTACTATGCCGGTACAATCACAGGCATGTTGACAGATGGCCTGGGCCTCTTTGGTGGCACGATCATCTTCATTATCTTTGGGACCGCCGCCCCAGATGCTTTGCTCGGCTTTGGCTTTGGCGGTACCCTGCTCGCCCTTTTCATGCGCGTTGGCGGTGGTATTTATACCAAGGCTGCAGATGTTGGTGCTGACCTGGTTGGTAAAGTTGAGAAAGACATTCCTGAAGACGATCCCCGCAATGCAGCGGTTATTGCGGACCTGGTTGGCGATAATGTCGGCGACTGCGCCGGCATGGCTGCCGATATCTTTGAGAGCTACGAAGTCACGATCGTTTCAGCCCTGATCCTTGGTTTGGTGCTTTTTGAAAGCACAGGTAGCATCGTTTGGATTGTCTATCCCCTGATCATTCGTGCAATTGGTGTACTGAGCTCAATTTTGGGAACCTTCACTGTCCCCATCTGGGAAAAATTCCCGATTAAGTTCCTGCGTGCCCATGATGCCGAAGAATCGATGTTCAGGTCCTACGAAGTCTCTTCATTTAATACTATTCTATGGGCCTTCATTCTGGCGATCACCTATGTGGGCGATTGGCGCATGGGCATGTTAACCACCATTGGCGTTGGTTTGGCGGTGGCCTTTAACCCGTTGACCTCTTACTTTACGGCTACTAAGAAAGCCCCCGTGCAGGAAATCGTCAAATCAACAGATACGGGTCCTGCCACCACCATTCTGTCCGGCCTGTCGGTTGGCATGGAATCCAGCGTCTGGGCGTTGGTTGTGATTGTGATTTCCTTTGTTCTTGCTTTAGTGCTTTACGAAGCTGATGGCGCAAGTTACGTGCTCTATGCGGTTGCCATGATCGGCATTGGCATGCTTAGCCACACCGGCAATAATGTGGCGATGGACTCTTATGGCCCTATCTCCGATAATGCCAATGGTATTGCTGAAATGGCCTGGCACGGTATGACAGACCCCGAAACAATCAAGGCCCGCCAGATTATGGCTGACCTGGACGCTGTGGGCAACACAACCAAGGCTATTACCAAGGGCGTTGCGATTGCCTCGGCTGTCATTGCTGCCGTCAGTCTCTTTGCTTCCTTCATGGCTGATATCAACAAAGTTTCCCCTGGAACCTTGACGGCAATTGACATCTCCAGCACCAAGGTTTTCATCGGCTTCTTGCTGGGCGGCGCGCTGCCCTGGCTCTTCTCATCGTTGTCCATTCGAGCCGTATCGCGTGCCGCTGCCCAGGTTGTGCAGGAAGTTCGCGACCAGTTCCGCGACAAGGCTGTCTGGGAAGGCACCAAGAAACCCGATTATGCGCGTGTGGTGGGTATCTCCACTCGCTCTGCCCAAAAGGAACTGATCCCCCTGGCGATCATCTCGGTTGTACTGCCCCTGGTCGTTGGCCTGGTTCTCCAGGTTGAGGCCCTCGGCGGTTTCCTGGCAGGCGTTATCCTCAGCGGTCAGTTGTTGGCTGTCTTTATGGCCAATGCCGGCGGTGCCTGGGACAATGCCAAAAAGGCCATTGAAGATGAACCGCGTGACCTTGCTGCTAATACCGGTAAAGGCTCTGAGCGCCACAAGGCTGGCGTTGTGGGCGATACCGTTGGTGATCCGCTCAAAGACACCGCTGGCCCGGCATTGAACCCAATGATTAAGGTCGTCAATCTGGTCTCCCTGCTTGCGGCTCCAATCATTGTTCAGCATCAAACCCTGGGGTGGGGCGGCTGGGCCCTTGCCCTGGTGCTGACCGCGGCGATTGTCTGGGCGATTATGCAAAGCAAGAAATCGTCCCCGGCGCTTTAGACTGAAGTAACGGAATTTACATCAACAGCGGGCGGATTATCAACCGCCCGCTGTTGTATTACTGCTTTAGCGCCATCAGCAGATTTGCAAAATCAGCCGGATATGGCGCCTCAATTGAGATAACCCGCCCTGTTTGAGGATGTGAAAATTCGATACTTACCGCATGGAGCGCCAATCGAGATATGCGTTCATCTGGTCCAGGCAGCGGAGCACCTCTTATCCCGTACAAATCGTCTGACAGAATGGGGTAGCCCAGCGCGCTGAGGTGCGCTCTAATTTGGTGCGTATAGCCAGTGCGCGGCCTTGCCTCTATCCACGCGCAATCCTCAAATTGTTCCAATACCGCAAAATCTGTTTTTGCTGCCCTGCCATGAACCGGGTCAATGATGGTTCTGTGCTTCCGATCGCCATTCACTCGCAAGGCTTCTCTGCTGGTCATTCCTCGCCAGGGCGGAATCCCCCGCACAACGGCATGATAGATTTTGTGAACCTGACGATTTTCAAATTGAATACTCATCTGCCGATGCGCTTCAGTATTCCGGGCCAGCAATAAGACTCCACTGGTATCTTTATCCAGTCGGTGGATAATCCAGACGGGCCCATAACGGTTACTCAAAAGAGCCCTCACACTCGGCAGACTGGCATCATATCCATCAACAATAGAACGCAACCCTGCTGGTTTGTTGATTGCCAGCAGGGTTGAATCTTCAAAAAGTAACGACAAATCCCAGTCTTCCAGCGGTTAGCTCGCTTTTTCTATAAAATAACTAATAGCCAAAGTTCCCGGTCCGGCATGCACCATAATTGCTGGCGGAAGCTGATAGGTCGGCACCTCGGTAAGCCCCAGGTTAGCTTTCAATTCATCTGCCAGTTTGCCGGCTTCTTCAATCGCATCCCCATGCATAATGGTAATATGGGCCTGTGGTCCATGTGGGCAGTCCGAATAAACCATCTGCTTCACGCGCTCCAGCGCCCGTTTATGGGTTCGCTGGCTCTCAACCGGTTCAGTGCGTCCGTCTTTGACGGTCAAAATTGGCTTAACCTGCAGCAGACTGCCAAATAGCATTTGAGCACCACCAATTCGGCCGCCTTTATACAAATATTCAAGCGTGTCTACCATAAAGTACACATGTTCACGGCTGATCATATCGCGCAGATTTGCTTCAAGAGTTGCCGCATCTATCCCTTCTTTCACCCATTCAACCGCCTGAAGAACCACACTGCCCAGGCCCGACCCAATTGAGCGGGTGTCAATAATCCGGATGTCAGCTTTGGGGAACTCCTGCGCTGCAACAGTCGCACTGCGCACGGTCCCACTGACTTCTGCCGAGGGGCAAATTACAAAAATGGTATTGCCGGGCTGCGCAAATTCCTGATAAATGGGTTGGTAAAGTACTGGCGGCGGCGCCGCTGTTTTGGGCAGGCTGGATGAAGTGCGTAACCTCCTAAGAAATGTAGCGCTATCCATCTCATTGTCATCGCGGTATGAGTCGTCCCCAAAGATAATAATCTGTGGAATATAGGCGATACCTAGCTCTGCTGCTTTTTCTGGAGCAATGCAAGAAGTGGTATCAGCAACAATTTTGATCATGGAATAATCCTTTCTGAATAATCTGTAATGGACCCCAGATTCTGGACACATTTAAGGGGTTTAAAAGGGAGAGCCTGCGCTCCGAACCGACTTTGGCTGCAGCCAGAAGGCTGCTTCAAATTCGGCTGGGGTCAGGTAACCCAACGATGAATGGATGCGTTTGGTCATGTACACATCCTGGATAAAGGTTCCAATCTGTCGATTGGCATCGGCGAAATTGCGATACTCAGATAAATCGACCTCCTCTTCTTTGATGGTGCGCATAAAGCGCTCGGCATAACCATTTTCTTCAGCTTTACCGACAGCAGCCATGCTGATGCGAACGCCCAGCAGTTGCAGGAGTTCGACATAAGCTG
>JAGOFZ010000132.1 GCA_017996955.1 Longilinea sp. | reverse complement strand
GCTTTTTGAACAGCGCCTGGGCTTCCATTGCCCAGTCCAACCCAAACGGCTCGTTGAAGCGCTCGTAATTATTCCCCGGCACCACCACCCGCCGCAGATTATGCACAATATTGCCGCTGCCCAGAATCAGTACCCCCTGCTCCCGCAGCGGCGCCAGCTTGCGCCCCAGGTCATAATGATATTGCGGCGGCTGGGTGTAATCCAGGCTCAACTGCGCTACGGGAATATCGGCCTGCGGGTACATCTGCATCAACACACTCCAGCAGCCGTGATCCAGTCCCCAGTCCTGGTTTAAGCCCACGGGCAGGGGCGCCAGGGTTTGCTGCACAGCCTCTGCCAGCCAGGGGCTGCCCGGCGCCGGGTACTTGGCCTCATAAAGCGCATTGGGGAACCCGCCAAAATCGTGAATGGTGTGCGGCTGCGGCATGGCGGTCACTTCGGCCTGGGGCGTCTCCCAGTGCGCCGAGATGCACAGAATGGCCCTGGGCCGGGGCAGGCTGCGCCCCAGGCTCCGCCAGGTTTGCGAATAGGGGTTATCTTCAATTGCATTCACTGGGCTGCCGTGCCCCACAAACAAAGCCGGCATTCGGGATTCTTCTGGCATGGTAGTACCTCCAGGGTCAAGGGTTCGTTTACATTATAAATCAAATCGATTTTATCAAAAATCCAGCCCTGCCCCGGCAGCTTATCGGTTTTGTAAGCAGCTTGGATTGATGCTTCACACCCGCATCATTGGTGGTATAGTAAAGTCTGTAATTTGAATAAAATTTGTCAAATTTGACCGGTTTTTGCCGATTTGTCGCTGCCTGCCGGAAGAACGCCCTGCGCGCAGAGACTGTCTGAACCCGGCAGTCTCTTTTCTCTGCCTGCTGCCCCAAGGATGCCGCCCTATGCTGATCAATCACACCGTCACCCAGACCATGCGCTTTTTGACGCACCGCTATCTCAACTTGCAGCCCACCCCGCTGCGGCAGGTGCCGCCCCCGCAGCCCAACCGCGCCTATATGCTGTATGCCCATGTGCCGTTCTGCGAGAGCCTCTGCCCCTACTGTTCCTTTAATCGCTTTCTGTTTCAGGAGGGCCGCGCCCGGGCCTACTTTCAGCAATTGCGGACCGAAATGCGCCTGGTGGCCAGCCTGGGCTACCGTTTTCAAACCCTCTATGTCGGCGGCGGCACCCCCACCGTGCTGGTGGATGAACTGATCCAGACCATCGAACTGGCACACCAGCTCTTCCCGCTGACCGAAGTCTCCTGCGAGACCAACCCCAATCATATGACGCTCGAAAATGCCCGCCGGCTCAGCCCCTATATTCAGCGCATGTCGGTGGGGGTGCAGAGCTTTAACGATCACCAGCTAAAACACATGCTGCGCTATGACCGCTTTGGCTCCGGCGCCGATATCCTGCGCCAGTTGGCCCTGGTTCAGAATCAGTTCAAATTTTTGAACATTGATCTGATCTTCAACCTGCCGGGCCAAACTGAAGCCCAACTGCTCGAAGACGTGGCTCAGGCCTGCCGCAGCGGAGCCAACCAGATCACCTTTTACCCGCTGATGAGTTCCCCCTCGGTTTCACAGGCCATGCGCAAAACCCTGGGGCAGCCCAGCTACACCAACGAGCGCCGCTATTACGACCTGATTGTCTCCGCCATGCAGGATCGGTTTCAACTTTCAACCGTCTGGAATTTTGGCCGGGCCGACCCCTCTCTGCCCACAGAGGACGCCATGATCGATGAGTACATCATCAATTATGCCGAATATGTGGGCCTTGGCTCCGGCTCGTTCAGCTACCTGGACGGACACCTGTATGTCAACACCTTCTCGGTCAATGCGTATGCCCGCCAGGTGGAAGGCGGACAGATGGCCCTGACGGCCCAGGCCTCCTTCAGCCGCCGCGAACAGATGCTCTACCGTTTCATGATGGATCTCTTTGGCCTGCGGCTCGACAAGGCTAAATTCCGGCAGGAGTTCGGCACGGCGGTGGATGCAGCCCTGGCGCCCGAAATTGCCCTGCTGGCACTGGCCGGCGCCTTTGAACAGAATGACCGCTCCGCCCTCACCCTCAGCGCCCGCGGGCGCTACCTGCTGCTGATCATGATGCGTGAATTCTTCGTAGGCATGAACACCGTCCGAGACCAGGCCCGCGCCGCCCTGCCGGAATCTGAACGCCTGCAGCTTTGCGCCACGGTCCAGGCACACTAATCTTACAGGCCCGCACGCAGATTCGCCCCAGCCGGACCCCGGAATGGACAAATGTCCCGTCAAATTAAGAGCTTTAGCAGTTTGTTGTAAAATCTGTCACCGAAAGTTTGAATCGGCTTGACTCTATTTTCTCACTTGCTTATAATCTAATCAGTTGCTAATCCCATCTTAATCTGGGATGCTTTTTTCTACCGCTGCTTTCCATCAACTCGCTTACTCTGATTTAATGGCAGCTACTTATTCACCCGTTTCCACAACAGCGTACCCCGCTCAGCGCATAGGACTTTTATGTGTTCGTTCCGGCCGTCCAGGCTGTTTGGGAACGTTTTTCGCGCTTAAAAGGAGGTGATTGCCAGGAGTTAGACTCCATCCCCGCGGCGGCACTGGGCCGCCAACATCGTATCTCGTCTCCTATTTTTTCAGAAAAGGAACAAAAATGTCAACTCGTAAGACTAGTTTCACCCTGTTCTCCATCTTGCTGCTGGTTGGGATGATCTTCAGCCTGGTCCAACCCGCCAACGCGATGGTCCAACAGGCCGCGTCTGAGCAGACGTTAGATAAGGTTGAGCCTTTGCTGCTTGCTACGCTTGAAGCCAAGGGTTCAACGGATATCGTAGTCTTAATGTCTGAACACGCTGATTTGAGCGCTGCTCAAGACATGAAAGACTGGAACGCGCGCGGTTGGTATGTCTATAACACGCTGCGCGAATTTGCCGCTGCTAGCCAGAAACCAGTGATCGATTATCTGGAAGCTAATGGCTACAGCTATAAATCCTTCTTTGCTGGCAACGAGGTGCATGTCACCGGTGCCGGCATACAGGCCGTCTCGGCCCTGGCAACGCTCCCAAGTGTGGACTATATCCGCACCCCGCGCACTGCCTACATCGAGCCGAAGATAAACCTCACTCCGGCGGAAGTGCCTCAAGGTGATGTAATCAACGCATATGATTGGGGGATTCCCGATACAAACGCAGATGACTTCTGGACCACCTTTGGCATTCAAGGTAGTGGAATCCTGGTTGCCAACATTGATACCGGCGTGCAGTGGGACCACTCCGCGCTGGATCAGTCTTACAAATGTGCCACAGACCCCTCCAATGCAGCCTGCTGGCTGGACCCCAACACATCTGACTGCACGGGCACCAGCGGCGGTCCCTGTGACAATAACGGTCACGGCACGCACACCATGGGCACCATGGTCGGCGATGACGACCCCACCCTGACCTATCAGGTGGGCATGGCCCCCGATGCCACCTGGATCGCCTGCAAGGGCTGCGCCACCAACTCCTGCTCAGAACCTGACCTGAACGCCTGTGCCGATTGGATTCTGGCTCCGGGTGGTAACGCTGCAAACCGTCCGCATGTTGTCAATAATTCTTGGGGCGGCGGCGGCGGCGACAACTGGTATGAGTCCAAAGTTCAAGCCTGGTATGCTGCGGGCATCTTCCCGGCCTTCTCGGCGGGTAATGCCGGCCCTACCTGCAGCTCCCTGGGTTCTCCTGGTGATTATCAGGTCTCCTTTGGTTCGGCTTCACATCAGGAAAGCCGGGCGATATCGAGCTTCTCTAGCCGTGGGCCAAGTGCTGCTTTTGGCCATGACCCCTATACCAAGCCTAATATCTCGGCCCCAGGTGATTATATCTGCTCGTCCGTCCCTGGCAACGGCTGGGACTGTAGCTACAGCGGTACCTCTATGGCTTCACCCCATTCAGCGGGGGCTGTTGCTCTACTGTGGTCCTGCAATCCTGGGCTGATTGGTCAGATGACGGCTACCTTCGAGCTTCTGCAGGATACTGCCGACACTGCTCCAGACGGATCCTGTGGTGCTCCAGAAGACGGAGAGGGTAACTACACCTTCGGTTATGGTTACCTCAACGTGCTTGCTGCTGGCAATGTGGCCTGTTCTACAGGCACGCTCAGCGGCACGGTGACCGATAACGCTTTGACGCCCAATCCGGTAGCCGATGCGATCGTCACGGCTGATAATGGCGCGGGTGTGGTTGTAGATACCCTGACCTTGGCAGACGGTTCCTATTCTCTTAATCTGCCCGCAGGTACCTACACCCTCACCGCCACCAAATACGGTTACACAATGGACACCGTTGTTGATGTGGCGATTACAGATGGTGCGGCCACAACACAAAACTTCATCATCGCCCCACTGGACATGTCCACGGTCTCCGGTTACGTGACCGATGGCGGCATTGAAACACTGGACGCGCACGGCTACCCGCTGTACTCCAGTATCCATATCACGGCCACTGGTTTTGATGAGACCCTGTATGTCGATCCCTTCACCGGTTTCTATGAAATTGAACTGGTGGAATCGACCCCCCACACCTTTGTGACCACCGCGGTTCCGTCCGGATACGATGTCCTGACCGAAACCGTGACCCCCACCGGTGCAGCCTACACCCACGACATCGCACTGATGGCCGATGGCGAAGCCTGCGCTGCCCCCGGTTACCAGCCCGACTACGACATCTTCTACTCCTTTGAGAGCAGCGATGAGGGCTTCACCCCTGGCGGCACCACCAGCTTTGCCTGGGGCGACTTCACCAGCGGACCTGGCGAAGGTCACAGCGGTACCAGGGGTATTGCCACCAATCCGGCGGGCGCCTACAATGCCTCCGAACTGGGCTGGATGGCTTCCCCGGTCATCGATCTGTCTTCTAATACAGGAACCCCCGTCATCCAGTGGTACGACTGGAAAGACATCGAAAGCGTCAGCTGGGACTGGGGGCGCGTGGATGTAACCAAAGATGGCGGCACCACCTGGACCACCGTCTGGGGCCCGGTTGGCGGCATCACCGATACCGCCTACAACCAGCAGACTGTGGCGCTGGATCCCACTTACAATGTGGCCAACTTCCAATTCCGCTTCTACTTCAAGAGCGACAGCTCGTTTCAGTATGACGGCTGGTATATCGATGACATCGGTCTCATTGATGTGCCGATGCCACCGCCTACCACGGTCTTCTCCACCAACTTTGACACCGACAATGGCAACTTTGTCGCCAGCGGCGCCAACTCAACCTGGGCCT
>JAGOFZ010000131.1 GCA_017996955.1 Longilinea sp. | reverse complement strand
GTGCTGATCAAATGATTGGCGGTGTTTGCAGCGGCCTGGGCAGCTATTTGACGATTGACCCGACATTGGTCCGGCTTATTTTTGTGCTGTTGTTCCTTTTCGGCGGGAACGGTCTGTTGATCTACATTATTTTGTGGATTATTGTGCCGATTGAGCCGGAACTGCCAGCCTCGGGCAGCGACCAGCCCCCGGCAGTATCCTGATCTTTTGCCATTCGCCCTGCCCCGCCCGGAGCGTTCCTCCCCGGGCGGGGCTTCCATAACCGCTGATTACAACCACTGATTACGCTGAACACGACCACTGATTACGCTGATTGCGGGATGGCGGTGATCGTGGGGGAATTGGGACGGGATTCCTGCTATAATCAGAGGCATGCAATCCAACCCGGCCAGTCGTCAAATTGCCCGGGCCGCCGGGATGGTCGCTGCGGCCATGATTATCAGCCAGTTGATCGGTCTGGTGCGCGGTATTTTAATTTATCGCACTTTTGGCACCACGGCTGATTTAGATTCGTTCAATGCGGCGAACCGGGTCACCGAGGTGCTGTTCAATTTGATGGCCGGGGGGGCGCTGGGCTCGGCATTTATACCCACCTTTACGGGACTGCTGGCTAAAGATAACCGACAACGAGCCTGGAAACTGGCTGCCGCGATTGCCAATCTGCTCATTCTGGTGCTTTCGGGGGTAACACTGCTGGCAGCGATTTTTGCGCCGCAAATTGTGCGGCATGGTCTGTTTATTCTGGCGCCGGACCTTTCGACGGGGCAGGAACTGCTGACCATTCGGCTGATGCGCATCATGCTGCCCAGCGTGGTGATCTTTGGCTTGAGCGGGCTGGCGATGGGAATCCTCAACGCACACCAAATTTTCTGGATGCCAGCACTGGCGCCAGCGATGTATTCGATAGGTATGATTCTAGGTGTGGCGATATTCCCGGCAAGCTGGGGAATTGACCGGCTGGCCTGGGGCGCGCTGCTGGGGTCCGGACTGCATCTACTGGTCCAGATGCCGGGTCTTATCCGGCTCAGGGGGCGCTACAGCGTGACGCTGGGACGCGATATTCAAGAAGTCGGCGAAGTGATGCGGTTGATGGGGCCCCGGATTCTGGGCGTGGCAGTTGTACAAATCAATTTTATAGTCAATACCATCATCGCACTGAGCCTGCCAGAGGGCAGTGTTTCGGCGGTGACGCTGGCATTTGCGTTGATGCTGATGCCGCAAGCTGCAATTGCCCAATCGCTGGCGATTGCGGCCATGCCTACATTCTCGGCGCAGGTAGCGCTGGGCAAACTGGACGAAATGAGAGCCGCGTTTGCAGCCACCCTGCGCGGAGCGCTGCTGCTGGCGATCCCGGCAGCGGTAGGCGTCATCCTGCTGCGCTATCCTATCATCCGGGTGTTTTATGAGCGCGGTGAATTTACGGCTCACTCGACTGATTTGGTGACCTGGGCGCTGCTCTGGTACAGCATCGGGCTGGTGGGACACTCGCTGGTGGAAATTTCCAGCCGGGCTTTTTATGCACTGCATAACACCAAAACGCCGGTGCTGGTCGGCGTGGCGGCTATGAGCCTGAATCTGGTGTTCAGCCTGACGCTGCCTGCCGGCTTTGCCCAACTGGGATGGATGCCCCACGGTGGCCTGGCACTGGCGAATACTCTGGCAACCGCACTGGAGGCTGCCGCCCTGTTGGTGCTTCTGCGGCGGCAAATGAAAGGCCTGAATGGCCGGGCCATTGGTCAGGTTACAGTGCAAGCTGGACTGGCTGCCACTGCAATGGCGTTGGGGTTGGCGCTCTGGTTGATGGCTACGCGCAATATTCCAAACTGGATACAGGCTGTGGGGGGCGTGGCTGTGGGCAGCGGCTTGTATGGCCTGCTGCTCTGGGGGCTGCGGGTTCATGAAGTATCACGGGTAATGGCGGCAGTGCGCCGACGCCTGCCGGGACGTTTTCAGAGTTGATTTCAGAATTCTTGAGGAGGTTTTTCCAATGACAAAAAACAGTGGTCACGACTTTATGCAGCGAACGCGTTATACCGAAATGGGACCCTCGGCACAGAGCCAGGGCTTGCCGCAACCAGCATTGGAAACAGATTATCCCCTGCAGGCAAAACTGATCTCCCTGCCGGACCCGGCGGAACTGACAATGCCTGGCGTTGATTTGCGGCGGGCAATTGAGGAGCGCGTCTCCATCCGACAATACAGCCAGGAGCCCCTGACGATTGAAGAACTGACGTACCTGCTGTGGACCACGCAGGGCGTGAAAGCCGTAACCGCCCGCCCGGTGACGCTGCGAACGGTGCCATCGGCAGGTGCGCGCCATGCCTTTGAGACTTATCTGCTGATCAACCGGGTTAGCGGGATTGAGCCGGGACTGTACCGGTATCTGGCAATTGAAAACGCGCTGCTGCCCATCACCATGGGCACTGAGATTGCCACCCAACTGACCGAAGCCTGCCTGAAACAGCAGATGATTAACACCAGCGCGGTGACCTTTTTCTGGACGGCGGCAGTAGAGCGGATGTTCTGGCGGTACGGCGAACGCGGCTACCGGTATCTGCATCTGGATGCCGGACACGTCTGCCAAAACCTCTACCTGGCAGCCTGGGAAATCAACTGCGGCACGTGTGCGATTGCAGCGTTTGATGACGACATGCTCAATGCAGCGCTGGGTTTGGATGGAGAGACAACGTTCACGGTATATCTGGCAGCCGTGGGACGTAAAGGGAAATGCTAATCCTTCCCGAAGGCATACCGGTCAATCACGAGTAAAAAACAGGTGGTCAATCGTGAGGATTGACCACCTGTTTGCTGACGGATAACCGGGTTTGAGGCTTACTTGCGGCGCTTGATGAAGCGGTAGATCACGATGACGATGATGGCACCCGCCAGAGCCAGCAGGATGCTGGTGAGGTTGATACCTGTCATCAGGTCGAGGCCGAAGAGGCTGCCGATGAGACCGCCAACGATGCTGCCGACCACACCCAGGATGAGTTCAACCCAGATGCTGGTATTGGTTTTCATGATCTTTGAGGCCAGGAAACCGGCAATCAGGCCAACGACAATTGTTGCAAAAAGGTTCATGGTGTATCTCCTAATCCTATTCTTTAGAAATCAACGGCGGAATGGACTCAGCCTTGCAGGCTCTCGACCAGTTTCCGCAGCAAATGCATGGCTTTCTTGACCTTGAGGGTGTCTTTGGGGTTGCCGCCGACGATAAAGTTACCCAGGATGCCGCCGCCAACCAGTGGGTCCATGGTATATTCCACTTTACATTCGTCAGCCTTGAGGCCCAGGAAACCACCAGTAGGGCGCAGGACGAAGACGTGCGAGTCTTTGTCTTTGCCCATCTGGGTGACGATTTCAAGACGCTTCATGGGTTCCAGTTTCACGATGGTGCCGATGCCGGTCTGGCCGTCATCAATCCACTCAAAAGTGCCGCCCTCAGCAACAGCGGATACTTTTCCAATGCTGTCGATTCCAGGGAACCACTTGGGCCAATGCGTTGGGTCCGTCATAACCTGCCAAACGGCTTCGACGGTCGCATCAATTTCAACTTCACGTTCGAACTTAGGCATTTTACTGATTACCTCCTTTGGGATTTCCATTACAGCCAAAAACTGCAATGATTTAAATCATTATAGTCTGATTAATGAGAATGTCAAATTTGTTGAAGTTTGAGACACGATCAACTCAGAGGAAGGGATTGGTTTCAGCTTCAATGACGACGGTGGTTTCTGGGCCGTGACCGGGGACGAGACGGGTTTGGGGCGGCAGGGTGAGCACCTGGGTGCGGATGCTGTCAATCAGGGTAGCGTGACTGCCGCCAGGCAGGTCGGTGCGCCCAACGCTGCCAGCAAAGATGAGGTCGCCGACCAAAGCGGCGCCCAGGCTGGCAAGGTAAAACAGGACATGCCCGGCAGAATGGCCGGGGACATGACGGACCTCGACTTTTTCGGCACCGACAGATAAGGTTTGCCCATGCTGAAAACGGATCGTTGGCAGGGGGCCGGGAATCAACCGGAAGTTGAACTGGGCGGCGCCGCCCCCCTCCTGATACAGCGGCAGATCGTCCGGATGAAGGCCAACCGGCAAACTGATGCCAAGGGCCTGCTGAAGCGCATCGATGCCGATGAAATGATCAAAGTGGGCGTGGGTGAGCCAGATCTGGGTCAGGTGCCAGGGCTCCAGGTCGGGCAGGATATCAGCAATGCCCAGAGCAGGGTCAATCACTACAGCGTCGCGGGTGATGGGATCGGCCAGCAAGATGGTGTTATTTTCGAGCGGGCCCAGGGTATAGACATTAAGATTCAGGGTCATGCAACAACAACCTTTCGTCTGGTCAGCAGTGCCCAAACCAACAGGTTCAGGAGTAATACAACGCCAATAGACAGCAGGGCGACCTGATAAACCAGCGCGGGGCTACTTTTGTAGAGATATCCGGCTAGGGGTGGGGCCAAGATGGTGGCAAGCGCATTTGCAGTCTCAAGCATGCCATATGCCAGACCGGTTTCAGCGGGGTGAATGAGAGCCCGGCCAACTGCCAATACCATTGAGCGACTGAGGCGGTAACCGCCCATCAAAAAGTAGCCGATTGCAAAAACCGGGAGGGAATTTCCCCGCCACATTAAGATAGCAAATAAAGCCACCAGAGGCAGTCCAACGAGAAAGCCCGCCAGTGGAGATAGGCTGCCGAGCAGCAGCATAATGATTACGTTGCCCAGACTGGCAGCAGAGCCCATCCAGCCAATTTGCTGGACCGAGAGGCCGCGCTCATTTTGGAGGTAATTGGGAGTGAGCGGCTGGGCCAAGTAGAGGGAGAACATGGTCAACAGCGACAGAATGACCAGAAACATAAAACGGGAATTGCGATGCAGTTGACCTTTAACGTGCGGCTCGGGATGATGCTCTGGCGGGGCGTTGCGCACAAACAAAACCAGTATAGTAGAGACGGTAAACGCTGCCGCTGCAATCCAGTAGACCGTGCGCAATCCCAATCCTTCAGCAACGGCGCCTCCTACAGTTGGGCCAATTACAGCGCCAAAGTTATAAGCGGCAGAAGCAAATGTCAGGGCGCGCCCTGCACCCAATGTGCCCCGCACCCGCGTGATGTAGGCGTTCATGGGGGCCAGGGCAAAGGCGATGAGACCATAGAGCAGCAGCCCAATCACAAAGGCGGTCAGGGTGTTGGCGGCGGCCATTGCCAGAGCAGCAGCAGCACCCAGTCCCCAGGAAAGCCACATAATCGGACG
>JAGOFZ010000130.1 GCA_017996955.1 Longilinea sp. | reverse complement strand
GGGACAGGGCGGGATGGGGGCTGTTTATCATGCCAGCGACGAGAATTTGAATGTCTCGGTGGCGGTCAAAGAAAATCAATTTTTGTCTGATGAGTATTCGCGGCAATTTCAGGTTGAGGCGAATATTCTAGCCAGTCTGCGTCATCCCAACCTGCCCCGGGTGAGCGATTACTTTGTTGTTCCGGGACAGGGACAGTATCTGATCATGGAATTTATTGAGGGGGAAGATCTACGGCAGCGGATTGAACGCCGGGGCGCTTTGCCGGTTCAAGAAGCGGTGATGATCTGCGTAGCAATATGCGATGGGATCAGTTACCTGCATGGGCGAACACCGCCGATCATCCATCGAGATATTAAACCGGGAAACATCAAAATTACGCCCGAGGGACAGGTTATCCTGGTGGATTTTGGGTTGGCAAAGTTTTATAACGAAGGACAGGCGACCATTACCGGGGCGCGCGCCATGACGCCCGGATACTCGCCCTCGGAGCAGTATGGAACGGCACCCACAGACGAACGTTCGGATATTTATTCACTGGGGGCAACGCTGTATGCGGCGCTGACGGCAACCATTCCAGAAGATGCGCTGGCGCGGGCAACCCGCAAAGCTAAGCTGACGCCGGTGCGCCAACTGGCACCGCGGATCGACCGCCGACTGGCAAGCTGCATTGAAAAAGCAATGGCGGTAGAAGCAGACGACCGTTACCAAACGATTGAGGATTTCCGAGCGGCATTAATAGATGCGGCGACTCTGGAAGATCAACCGCCGGGCAGCATTATCGTAACCCCACCACCATTAGATTCTAATCCGAGCGCGCCCATTCTGCGCTCAGATCTATTGAGCCCGATTTCGCCACCAACATCACGTCGCCGGCGCCGAAGGATATTCTGGAAGCGGTACGGGGTGATGATGGGTATCATGGGGCTGCTGGTTGTCATGGCAGGTATGCTGATCTTCAATCCTGGACTGGTGATGGCATGGCTGTCGGCGCCGACCCCATCCCTGTCGCCCCTCCTACAAACCACAACGCCAACTACAGCAAGCACACCGGTTCCCAATCATACGCCCACGCGAACCCCAACTGCAACCCTGACTCCCACAGAGGTTAGAACGCCCGTGCCGCTGGGCGGGGGCACGGGGTTACTTGCGTTTGTTTCCAATCGTGCCAATGGATACCAGATCTGGATGATGACCGTGGATGGAAGCGATCAAACGCAAATCACAAATCTGCCAGATGGCGCCTGTCAACCTGTCTGGTCGCCAGATGGCACCAAGCTGGCGTTTATCTCCCCCTGTTCGGGGCGGCAAACCCAGTACCCCAATGCACGGATTTATGTGCTGAATGTGGCGGCAGGAGTTATTGATCCCCTGCCTGTGCCGATTAATGCCGCCGGGGATTATGACCCAGCCTGGTCGCCGGATGGGACTAAAATTGCTTTTACATCCCTGCGAGACGAGTTACAACCTGCCATCTTCCTGTTTGACCTGGTCAGTGAGAAGCTGACCCGATTGACAGAACCGGGGCAAATTGAACGACAGCCAGCCTGGTCGGCAGATGGCGAGAAGATCGCGTATGTGCGCGAGGTGGGGCTGTATCAAATCTGGTTGATGGATGCTGATGGCAGCAACCAAGAGCGGTTCACAATCAGCGGCACATTGAACGATATTTACCCGGCCTGGGCACGAGATGGCTCGTATATCATTTTTTCGCAATATCCCAATGACGAATCGATTCCAATTTATCTGCGCGGGCTGCGAATGGACGATAAGAATACTCAAGGGCGCGAATACTACATCCCTGCAAAGCCCGAAAGCGGCGTGGGATATGTGATGCGGGCGGATTTCTCACCCGACGGGACCTGGCTGGCTTTTGAGAGCTGGCCCGGCGGCAAGAATTATGATATTTATCTAATGACCGCCAGCGGGGCCAATGCCACGCGATTAACAACCGACGAAGCGATTGATATTTCGCCGGTCTGGCAGCCTTAGCCTAAAGCGAGACTTCACGCTGGGTTTGGGCTTTGCCGCGCCGGCGCATCCAATTGAGCAGTCTGGGCAAAACGTTCAAATATAAACGGTAGATGCCGCGGTTGACGGGGTAATCCCAGGCGCCGATTGTTCTGATAACCTGCCCGCCCAACCCCTCTTTGAAGCGGAACACGCCCCACATCGAGTCGGTCTCATCGAAAACATCTGGGGCACCCCATAAATCGTAGAGGTGGCAACCTTTAGAACTGGCAAGGCGCATGGCTTCCCATTGGAGCGCATAGTTGGGCATTTTGTCCCGGTGGTCGGCTGTGGACATGCCATAGAGGTACCAGGCGCGCCCGGCAAACCAAAAGAGGAAGACAGCGGCAATGGGACGAGAATCAACCTCGGCAATCAGCGGCACGGCAAGACCAGCATCCATAAATGTTTGCCAGACATGGGCATAATAAGACTGTGGACGGATGACAAAACCATCACGGATTGAGGTTTCGGCATACATGCGGTAGAGCAGCGGGAAGTCTGCGGGTGCGCCCGCCCGAACCTGCACACCCTTGCGCTCAGCCAGGCGAAGATTATAGCGGGTCTTTGGCTTCATGCGCTCCAGCCAGGCCGATTCGGTTGACTGGAGATCAAGCATGACTGTATTCCGAAATTGGATTTGTTCATCTGAAGGGAGCCAGTCGCGCGATTGAAGCAGCAATTGTGCCGCAAGACCAGAGGGATGCTCAACCGCATCTGGCGCGCCGGGGATGCCGGTTCCAAGTATTGCTTCTGGATCAATTTTAATGAAGATGGAATGCCTTGTTCGGGCAATTTTCTCCAGGTCAGCGATTACAGCAGCAACCAGGTCGGGCTGTGACCAATCCAGCAACGGGCCGCGCGGGACGTAGAGAATATTGACTCCCAGACGCAAACTGCGCTGCAAAACCAGAGCCGCGGCGCAAACTTTTCCGGCAGGTGTGCGCCAGAGATAAGGATAGGGCGTCCAGCCGTAGGTTCGCTTGACCTCGGCCCAGGCACGGGTTTGCAGAATATGGGCGCTGGGCAGAGCGGCGATTGATTCATCCCAGTTTTTCCAGGCAGCCAGTTCCATCGGCATGGCTAAACCTCCCGCCCTGAACGGCGGCGGTACCAGTCGTACAACCGATAAAGCGCAGGTTGATATACTCGATCCCAGGCGCCGGCGGTGCGCAACAATTGACCACCAAAGCCGCGCTTGAATCGGTAAACGCCCCAGAGGCCATCGGCTCGTTCCGTAAACTGCGCTTCCAGAACAGATTCCGCTTCGTCGGGCACGCCCCAGAGATCATAGACCTCACAGCCCTGATCCGCAGCCCAGTGCATGGCCTCCCACTGAAGTAAATAGGCAGGCATGCGGTTGCGCTCAATATCTGAAGAGGCACCGTAAAAATACCAGGACCGACGTCCCTGAGCAAAAGCCATCAGAGCAGCCAGGGGCTGGTTGTTGTAGCGAGCGGTCAATAAGGCGCACTGTCCTGTGGGAGCAAATAGATTATAGGCGCGCTGATAATAGTCAAAGGAGTGGACACCAAAGCCATCCCGCTGCCCGGTAGTAGTCATTAATTGATAAAAGGCTTCCAGGTCCTGGTCGGCTGAAACAATAATCTCTTTGCGCTCAGCCAGACGAATGTTGTAGCGAGTTTTTTGTTTCATCCGCTCGAGCCAGTCAGCCTCTGAGCCAGACAGGTCTAAGACGATGGTGCGGCGAGGCTGAATGGGTTCGGCGGGGATAAATCCAGGCAGATGAGGAGTCAGAGCATCCGCCTCAGATTCCCAGGCATCGGGCTCAACTTTAAGGAAGATGGCCCCGTGCCGGCGGCAGACCTGGTCAACTTCAGGCCAGAGTGCGGTCCAATCGGGGCCAACGGGTCCCTTGGGGATGTAGGCAACGCTCAGACCCAGGGGCAAACGACGGAAAAGGATTTGCGCCCCGGCGTCCGCGCTCTGAACCCAATCAACATCCCAGCCAAAGGGCTGTTTGAGCACGGCCCAGGCGGAGGTTTGAAGCAGGTGAGACTGGGGCCAATTGGCTAAAAATTGATCCCATTGTGAGGTTGAAATTCGGGGCATGGGCTAATCAATCGATTCGATCTGCGATGGCGGGGTTGAACGGATCATAGCGCCAGGGATAATGCGGTCCAACGTGGCTATAATAGCCGGGGCATCACCAGAGCGGGCCAGTTCAATCAGGTCATCGACGGCGGTTTGCAATTCTAGGTCTTGCAAATTAGTTTGTCCCATCAAGCGCAAGATTTCGGGGTGTTCGGTGGGCTCCAAGATATCACCCTCTTCCCAGAGCTGTTCGCTTAATTTCTCGCCCAGGCGAATGCCGGTATAGGTGATTTCGATATCCCGACCAGGCTCGAGGCCGGAAAGACGGATGAGGTCTTCTGCCAGGTCTTGAATACGGACTGGCTGCCCCATATTCAAGACAAAGGTCTCACATCCATTACTCATACCAGCCGCCTGGAGAACCAGATAGACGGCCTCAGGAATGGTCATGAAGAAGCGTTCCATATCGGGGTGCGTGATGGTGACGGGCCCGCCGCGAGCAATTTGGCGTTTGAACTTCGGGACGACGCTGCCACGGCTGCCAAGGACGTTGCCAAAGCGCACAACAGAGAAGGGTTTGCCAGTCCGACGGGCGGCGTCCAGCACCAGCATTTCGGCCAGGCGCTTGGTGGCGCCCATGACATTCGCCGGACGAATGGCTTTGTCGGTAGAGATCATCACCAGGCGCTCAACATCGTATTCCAGGGCAGTTTCAACAAGATTGCGGGTGCCCATGACATTGTTGGTGATGGCGTCTTCAACATTCAATTCCATCAAAGGGACGTGTTTGTGGGCGGCGGCATGAAAGACCACCTGAGGACGATACTGGCTGAAGATAGTCTGAAGACGCGGCTGGTCACGCACATCGGCAATGACCGGTTTAACCAGCAGAGATGGGAAATTTTCTTGAAGGTCAAGAACAGCTTCAAAGACGCTGTTCTCTCCATGCCCCATCAAAATCAGCATGGATGGGCCCCAGCGTGCTATCTGGCGGCAGAGTTCACGTCCGATAGAGCCACCGCCGCCCGTGACCAGCACAATTCGCCCGTTAAGGGTCTGTCCCATCAACTCTTCTTTGAGCTGAGTGGGTTGGCGGCGGAGCAAGTCAGTAATGTCCACTTCGCGCAGACGATTGACGCTGACTTTGCCACCCAGGAGTTCGTAGATGCCAGGGATGGTGCGGAATGGGACCCCGCGACCACGGC
>JAGOFZ010000129.1 GCA_017996955.1 Longilinea sp. | reverse complement strand
CCATTCCTCGTTCCACTCGGATGGCTTTGAGCTTACAGGGTCCGTGTTCAGTTGGTAAGGTTCAAAAATCTTGCACTTTGTGGCCGTTTTTCACGATTCGACCACTGATTGCACAACCGTTACGTTAAATTGGAAAAGCCTGCTTATAAATACAGTGATATCACCCAAAAAATTATCGGTGCGGCGCTGAAAGTCCATTCAGCACTTGGCAACGGCTACCTGGAAGTGATTTACCAGCGCGCGATGGTGATTGAGATGCATAAGCAAAATCTTTCCTTTGAGCGCGAGGTGGAGGTGCCGATTTTTTACGATGGAGAGCATATTGGGACGCGCCGCGTTGATTTCATTGTGGAAGGCAAGGTGATTGTTGAAATCAAGGCGACAACGCAGTTACAAGATGTTCATCTGGCACAGGCGATAAATTATCTGGAAGCCTATGGGTCTGAAATTGGTCTTTTGTTGAATTTTGGGGCGAAGAGTTTGCAGATTAAGCGATTGATCAAGAGCCGGGGGGAAGGCTGAACCGCGGATTACGCGGATTATGGGCTGTGGTAATAAGTGAGGTAGGTGGGGGAATTCAGAACCGCTGATGACGCTGATTTCACTGATTGGGAGGATACGGTAATCCGCGAAATCTGTGGTGGGGGGATTTTGAACCGCTGATGACGCTGATTTCACTGATTATGCTGGTGTGGCAATCTGCGTCATCCGCGAAATCTGTGGTTGGGGGAGTTTAGAACCGCGGATTACACGGATTTCACTGATTATGCTGATTTGGCAATCTGCGTCATCCGCGAAATCTGTGGCGGGAGGATTTTGAACCGCTGATGACGCTGATTTCACTGATTATGCTGATGTGGCAATCTGCGTCATCCGCGAAATCTGTGGTGGGGGAATTTTGAACCACTGATTACACAGATTTCACTGATTACGCTGGTGTGGCAATCTGCGTCATCCGCGAAATCTGTGGTTATGGTTTCGGTACATATACAGCCAGACGGGTATGCAGGGCAGATGTGCCCCGGCGCCAGCGAACCCACCGCCAGATGAGCAGGGATCCGAGGGCGATGGCTAACAGACCAATCAGGCCAGCTTCGGGGCCAAAGGCGCCGCCAGTCCAGAGGTCGGGGCCGCCCTGCTGGATGCCGATGAGGGTGGCGGTGCGGGGTGTGCCGCTGACGGGGAAGCCAAAGATGGCGCCCTGGAAGAAGTTCCAGGTGATGTGGAGGCCGATGGGGATGGCCAGTTCACCGGTGAGGACAAAGCCCAGGCCAAGGAAGAGGCCAGCAAGGATGATGTTGAAGGTGCTGATAAAACTGGCGTTGGGGTTGCCCATGTGCAGCAGGCCAAATATTGATGAAGAGATGAGGTAGGCAATCAGCAGGGCGGCGCGAGGCATTTTGCCGCCAAAGTTGAAGCCTTCGGCCAGGTTGCGCAGGTGATAGCCGCGTGACCACAGTTCTTCATAGATGCCCACGCAAATAAACTGCACCAGAATCAGACTAAAGGTGGCCCAGAAGGGCAGGCCGGGAGTATCTACCTGCCAATAGCCGGTGATGGTGACCCAGCCAGCCGCCAGTTCAACGCCAAAGATGATCGCCATGAGCACAGCGCCGAGGATCAGGCCAAAGGCAAAATCGAGCCACCAACTGCGGGAAAAGTGCAGGCCAAAGTCCAGCAGGGGGCGGCGGTCTAAAAACAGACCCGCCAGCCAGAGCGAGAGCAGCATGGCCAGGGCCATGCCAATGACGGTCACAACGTTCATCAGGAAATAGTTTGATGGGATCTGACTGGACAGGAGGGCCAAGACAACCACCGGCACAGCGCTAATCACCCCGGCGACCAGAAACATGAACAGGGCTTGAATTATTAATCGCCAGAGCGAGCGAACGCGCTTTTCAACTGGATTCCAGAAGGGGTTGGTCATGGGTGGTTCTCCAATGATGCTGTGGTTTCAAAATGTGCCTGCTCCACCTGCTGCCAGGTTTCGCCGGGGGCGGTGCGCAGGTAGCTGCCCAAAAGCGGGGCGGCCTGCTGCACCAGTTCTGCCATGCGATGGGCAATACGGCGGATGGAGAAGTGGGCGTTGAGGGCGGTGCGCAGGGCGATGAAGTGCATGAGGGAACGCAGGTTGGTCTGGAGCAGCACCCGCCGGTTGAAGCCGTTGGGAACAATGTAAGCTGCCACGTTGGGGTCAAATTCGGCCAGGGCGGCCCAGGTTTGATGGGCGGCATCAAGGGCGCGGCGGACATCACCCATAACGCCTGCAGCAGCAAAGCGGCGCGGCAGGGCATAGCCCAGCGCAGCCGTGAGCGCCTGGGGGGTTTGCGTCATCATGCGGTGGCGTTTGAGTTCGGCATAGGCGCCCTGATCCAAAATCAAATCAAAGGTAAAGGTAGCGTATTCCAGTTCACGCAGGGGGATGTCGTGCGTGCCCAGGTCTGCCAGCACAGCCTGCGCCAGTTGGGAGCGCCCGGCAGGGGGTAAAACCTGCACTGCCGCCAAAGCCTGGGCATAAGATTGACTGCCAAAACGATACAGCGCCGCAGCCAGGGCGCGGTTTTCGGCACTGGCGTCAAAATCTACCAGGCGGCACCAGGCGGTTTCATCCGGGGCAAGGGCATCTAAAACGCGGGGCAAAGCGGCAGACTGGGCTGATAGCCGCGCCGCAGTTGATTGCAGGTAAGGAACAGCATCGGCATATTTGACCAGGGTGGGCACGCTCTGGCGCGCCGCAGATTTTATCTCAGCGCCGATGGCCTGCACCTCAGCCAGGGGATGCGAAAGCAGCTTGCTGATGGCATGTTCCAGGGCGCGGGCGTTGATTGTCATGCCGACATTGGCAAGCGCAGCCGCCGGCAGCAAAAAGCGGCAAACATCCACGCTTTGAGGGCGCACGCGCCGCAGCCAGGCCTCTTCTGATTCTGCCGGGATGCGCGGGTCTTCACGCTGGATGGCCTCCAGCACGGTGGGCAGGCAGCGAGTATAGGTGGCAAATAGATCGCGGCAGGTTTCAGCGAAGCGTTCTCGCAGCAAATGCCGGTCCAGTTCCGGGGGAATAAAAAAGTCCTCCGGACCCCATTGCTGGTAGCGGGTGGACTTTTCGGTATAAGATGCCAGGCGGTTGGATTCAAGCGTCTCGACCGCCAGGCGGGAGATGTTTTCAACCGCGATGTGCAGCACGGCATGTTCAGCCACCGAAGCATGCCCATAGCCTACCACCCATTTTTCGTGAAAATCAGCGCTGCGGGCATCGGTCAGTTCAGCGGCAATCTGACGGAAGGACTGCGGTGAACGAGAGGTCTTGGCAAAAGTCACCGCGATGGTTTCAGGGGGCAGGTCCTGCGGATCGAGCAAGTACACCTGACGGTCACGCGGCATGGGCAAACACCTCCCGGGCAGATTGGGCATCAAGCCGGATCTGGGCCATTAATTCATCAATCGAATTAAAACGCTGCTCCGTGCGCAGGCGGGAGAGAAACTCAAGCTGTAAGACCTGACCGTACAGGTCGCGATCGATGTCCAGCAAATGCGCCTCCACGCGCAGGGCCGGTTCGCCGTTAAAGGTGGGGCGCACGCCAATGTTGGTGACGGCTGGCAGGCGCTCACCGCCGGCCCAGGCCCAGGTGGTATAAACACCGTTGGCAGGCAAAAGCCGGGAGGGAGAAACATCTAAATTAGCGGTTGGAAAGCCCAGCCCGCGCCCGCGGCCATCCCCATGGACAACCAGGCCATCCACGCTGTGCAGGCGGCCCAGCAAGCGGGCGGCAGTGCCCACCTCCCCTGCCAGCAGGGCAGAGCGGATGCGGCTGGATGAGACGGGTTCACCATCCAGGGTGACGGTGGGGAAGAGCGAGACTTCGTATCCAAGTTCTGCGCCGATCTGACGCAGTTTTTCAACATTGCCCGCACGGCCGCGTCCCAGGGCAAAGTCGGGACCCACGCGCAGGTGGCGCAGGCCCAGGGCACGTTGAACGCGCTGCATGAACGCATCGGCAGTCAGAGCGGCCAGGTCAGCATTGAAGGGCAGGGTGATCACCACATCCACGCCCAGCTCGCCCAACAGGCGCGCCCGGTTCGCCGGGCTGGTCAGGCAGTAGGGGCCGGTGCTGCCGCGCAGGGCCACCAGCGGGTGCGGTGTGAACGTAATCACGACCGCGGGAGCATCTGCGGCGGCAGAATCCTGCACCAGGGTGCGGATCAGGGCCTGATGGCCGCGGTGAACGCCATCAAACGTGCCAATGGTGACCCAGGCGCCGGTCAGGTGCAGCGCCTCCAGGCTGTCTTCGTGACGCATTATCAGCTGGCTACAAAGACTTTTTTAGGCTGCCAGCCGCCTTTTTCGGCGTCATAAACCAGCAGAGCCACCAGTTCGCCATCGGCAGTTACGCCACGCACCATGGCCTCAGCGGCGCCTTCGCCGGCGACGATGTGGCCGTGCCGCACTTCGTCAATTTGTTTTTCATCCAGCACCAGGGCAGGCCAGTCACTGAGAGCCTCGGCAGCGGGGATGATGTATTGGCCCCAGGTGCCATTATCAAAGGCTTCGCGCAGTTTGCGCAATGGTATGGCATCTCGCAGGGTGAAACGGCCGCTGCGAGTGCGGCGCAGCCCCACCAGATGCGCACCGCAGCCCAGCTTGGTGCCCAGATCGTTTGCCAGAGAGCGGACATAGGTGCCCGAGGAGCAGTAGACATCAATCACCGCTTCCGGGGGATCCCATTCCAGCAGTTCAAGGCTGTAGACGTTGATCTTGCGGGGCGCCAGGTCAACTTCTTCACCCTCGCGGGCCATATCATACGCATGGCGGCCCTTAATTTTGATGGCGGAATAGGGCGGCGGCACCTGTTCAATTTCGCCTACAAAACCGGCCAGGGCTTCGCTGAACTGTTCTTCGGTGATGTTATCAACCGGGGCAGAGGTCAAGACCTCGCCATCGGCATCGTAGGTGTCGGTGGAAACGCCCAGCTCGATCACTGCCTGATAGCGTTTATCAGAAGCAGAGACGTACTCGCTCAGGCGGACTGCCGGCCCCAGCAAAATGACCAACACACCAGAGGCGCGCGGGTCAAGCGTACCGGTATGGCCGGCGCGGCGCAGGTTGGTGCCCTTACGAATGACCTGGACTACATCGTGAGACGTCAGTCCAACGGGCTTGTCCACAACCAGGACGCCGGAAATCGCATCATTTGGATCTTGGAACGGTTTCCCCATGGCTTTTTACCTCTGTTTCGTTTATCCTTTTTGTATAAGAATTATAACATTTTTCAAGCCGCGGCAGGCGCGGCTTTGAGCAGCGCTTCGGTGGCCTGGAGTACACGCGGGCGAACTTCATCGAGCGTGCCGGGAATATCGGCTCCGGCAGCCGC
>JAGOFZ010000128.1 GCA_017996955.1 Longilinea sp. | reverse complement strand
TGGCAGTGCTGGTCTGGATCATCCGTATCCTGGTCATCGGCACACTTTCCACGGCCGGCGAGCGCATCTTCTCGGATATGCGCAAGTCCAGCGGATACTCTCGTCCGCGCACCACAGCACCTTCAGCCTCAGTGCCGGTTGGCCGCCCGCTGACCTCCACCCCGGCGGCCCGCCCGACAGCTTCCAATCCAGCTCCGGCCGCCCGGCCTTACCCCCGCCCGCTCTCCACGGCTACCAGTTCCCGCCCAGAACCCTCATACCATTCCCTTTCTGGTCAGCCTGTTTCGCGAACTCCTGCTAGCGACCCGCCGACCCGACAGTAATTTATCCCATCCTCCCGCTCCCCTCTCTCCGCTTGCAACGCCGGCCGCTCACCGGCGTTGCAGTGTTTAAGCAGTAAACCAGCGTACGGCTAAAGTCGCACGCTGGAGATCGACGCTCCCCAAAGGGCTGGCTAAATTGCCAGCAGCCGCCTGAGGGCGGGCATGGTCGGCTCGATGATCGGGGCTGCCTGGACCGCCTGCATGGCTGCGCGCACATCTTTGAGGCCGCTGCCGGTATTCATGACCAGAACCGGATCTTCTGGCCGCACCATTTCCTGCGAAACGGCGCTCATCAGTCCAGCATAGGCTGTGGCCGCGGCGGGTTCAGCAAAGATACCCACCCGCCCCAGGTCGGCAATGGCGGACAGAATTTCAACATCCGAGACGGTAAGGTAAGCGCCGCCAGTTTGCGTGGCTGCGCGCACAGCCCGGACGCCATCACGGGGTAAATCTACCGAGATGCTGTCGGCCAGGGTTTGGGCCTGAACCGGGATGATGGTTTCGACGCCAGAGCGAAATGCGTTGGCCACTGCGGCAGAGCCTTCGGCCTGCACACCGATCAATCGCGGCATTTGATCCAGCCAGCCGAGGGCCTGCAAATCTTTGAAGCCCTTATGAATGCCAGATATGATGTTGCCATCGCCGACTGAGACAAAGACTGTCAGCGGGCGGGATGACGGGCTGAGGCTGAGGATGACCTGCTCCCAGATTTCAAAGGCGGCGGTCTTTTTACCCTCCAGCGTGAAGGGATTGTAGCCCGTATTACGGCAGTACCAGCCAAATTCCTGGGCGGCCAGCACTGAAAGGTCAAAAGCCTGGTCGTAGCTGCCATCCACCAGGATGACGCGGGCGCCATAGACCAGCAGCTGCGCCACCTTGGCGGGAGGGGCGCTGCGTGGGGCAAAGATCACCGCAGGCTGGCCCACTGCCGCGGCCATGCCTGCCAGGGCAGCCCCGGCATTGCCTGTTGAAGCGGTGACTACAATTTCAGCCTGCAACTGCCGGGCGCGGGCCACCACCACAGCGCTGGCCCGGTCTTTGAAAGAAGCCGTGGGATTGCGGCCCTCGTCCTTGATCCAGAGTTGGCGTAAATCCAGCGATTCGGCCAGCCGGGAAGGGGTGTAGAGCGGCGTCCAGCCGGCGCGGTTCAGCGGCGTGCCTTCAGCCTCGGGATCGGCCACCGGCAGCAGCGGCAAGTAACGCCAGAGCGATTCCTCGGTGCGGGAAGTAAGATCGGCGGGTTCATATTTCTGCCGCAGAGCGGCATAATCCAGCACCACATCCAGATTGCCGCCATCGCGAGGGCAGGTATAGGTTACCTGACCGGGCGTATATTCGGCCTGACACAACGAACAGCGATAACCTAAAAAAGCTGCCATGGTCGTTTATTCGTTATCAAAAGGCACGCCCAGGGCGCCCGGCGGCGATGACCGCATGGCGCGCAGCAGACGCGAGATGAAATGACGGGTCTTTTCGGGCATGGCAGCCAGGGCGCGATCCACCCACTCGGCATTGCCAATATTGACCAGCAGCAGGGTCAGGATCATCAACGGGAAGGGTGCCACCTGCAAGACCTGGGAAGGGATGCCCGGCAGACTGGGCTGCAGCACGAGGCCCAGCCACTGCAAGAAGGCGAAGAAGTATGCGCCCAGTGCGGCGCGCATGGGGTTCCAGGCGCCGAAGATGGTGATCGCCAGCGCAATCCAGCCGATGCCGTCCAGGCCAGAAATGGTGCCCTTCCAGCCAGCCTTGACGCTGAGCGAATACAGCGGTCCGGCAATGCCCACCAGGGCGCCGCCCAGAACGGTGTAGAAGTAACGCATCCGGTTGACATTGGCGCCGCGGGCAAAGGCTGCTTCGGGGCGCTCGCCGATGCCTTGCAGCATCAGGCCGGGGCGGGTTTTGAAGAGCCACCAGAAGGCCAGAAAGACCAGCAGATAGCTGGCATAGACCGGCAGGTTATGGCGGAAGAAGATTTGCCCAATGATGGGAATATCAGCCAGCAGAGGGATGGGCAGGTAGCTGACGATGGGACCAGAAACGCCCATGTAGGGGTTGCCGAGGAAGTAGGCCAGGTCACGGCAGAGGAGGGCCAGCACAAACCCCACCGCCACCTGCGACTGCTTGAGGGTGATGGTGGCAAATGCCAGCAGCAAGGTGACCAGCGCCCCAACAACCGCCCCGGCCAAAAAACCCAGCACGGTGCTGTTGGTCTCCACGGCAACCACGAAGCCGACCATGGCGGTCAGGATAATGGCGCCGTTGACTGACAGATTGGTCACGCCAGCGCGTTCCGTCAGAGTTTCGCCAATCGCGGCAAACAAGATCGGCGCCGCTGCGGCTAAAATTCCAGCCAAACCAGAGAGAAAGGCAGAGTCCATGTTCAGCTCCTTATGATTTGGGCTGGAAGCGCCGCCGGACGCCGTCCATCAGCATGAAGAAGAGTACCAGTGCGCCCTGCAGTACACCGGCAAGCGATGAGTCCACCTTGAGGACAATGGGCAGTTGGATGCTGCCAATATTCAAGGCGGCGAAGAAGAGCGAGACCAGCACCGCCCAGATGGCCTGATAATTAACCAGCATAGCGACCATCAGGCCTAAAAAGCCATAGCCCGATGAAATGGACGGGATCAGGCGATGATAGACGCCCGTGACCTGAACCGCACCCGCTGCGCCTGCCAGAGCGCCGCAAATTAGAAACGCCAGCAGACCGTACATACTGGTGGGGATGCCCAACAGGAAGGCTGCCCGGGCATTGCGCCCCACGGCCTTCAGCCGCAGGCCAAAATATGTGCCCTGCAGCAGGAAGTAGATGACGATGATGCCCACCAGCCCCACCGCCACCGACCAGCCGCTGAGCCGGGTGCCGGGCAGCAGCGGCAGCCAGAGCGCCTCGGGGAAGGGTTCTGTGCCGCTCATCGAGCCGACGCCGGGGCGCTTCCAGGGGCCAAAGATCAGCCAGAGGGCCAGGGCGGTGGCCACAAAGTTGAGGCCCAGGCCGCCAAAGATTTCATTCACGCCGCCGTAGATTTTGAGCAGCCCGGCCAGGGCAGCCCAGAGCGCCCCGCCCAGCATGCCCGCCAGGAAGCCTGCCACTATAATCAATGCCGAGGGCAGGGCCGAATCTTGCAGCAGGCGCAGCGCGCCGGTGGTGAAGATGGCGCCGACCATGATCTGGCCTTCAATGCCGATGTTCCAAAGCCCGGCGGAGAAGGTGACAAGCAGGCCCGCGGTGACAATCAGCAGTGGGATCCAGGCCACGGCCACATCGGCGAAGCTCTTCATGGAGTTGAACGCGCCGTTGAGGATATTGGCATAGGCCGCCAACGGCGGGGTGCCGGCAATCATCAGCACCAGCGAGGTGAAGGCCAGCGCCAGCACTACCGCCAGAACTTGAAAACCAACTGTGGACCAACGGAATGATTTCATAACGCTAAAATCCCTTTCCGCCGATGAGCTGGCCCAACTGGTCCACCGAGGTCGAGGCCGCATCCAATGGCTCGGACACCCGGCCGCCAAAAAAGACCAGCACGCGGTCGCTGTAGTGCAAAATTTCGTCCAGATCGGCAGAAATAAAGATGATACTGGTGCCCTGGCGGCAGCGCTCTTTGAGCTTGCCCCAGATCCAGATGGAAGATTCAATATCCAGGCCGCGGGTGGGGTGTTCGAGCAGCAGCAGATTGAGCGGGCTGCGCTGCAGGGCCAGCAAGGCCCGCTGCTGATTGCCACCAGAGAGCCGCTCAACCTGGCTGGCCGGTGTGCCCCGGATTGAAAAATCCTCAATGCCCTGTTCAGTGCGTTTTTGAGCCGCCGCGCGGTTAATAAAAAAGCCGGGCTGCTTACCGGTGAGGATGAAATGCTCGGTGAGCGTCAGACCTGGGATCAGGCCCTCTTCCAGGCGGGAGGCGGGGACATAGGCCACACCGGCATCCAGAAAATTGCGGTAGGGCTTGCCGGTCAGGTCATGCCCGTTGAGGTGCAGGTGCCCGCCCACCGGGCGCTGCAAACCGCCGCAAACCCGCAAGAACTGGCGCTGACCCGAACCTTCCATGCCAGCCAGACCAATCACCTCGCCGCAGTTCACCTCGAGTGAGATGTGGCGTAAATTCAGGCGCACATCCTCAATGGATAAATCGGTGACGCTCAGGCCGCACTTGCCGCTGGAGAGGGCGGCGCGGTCCGCCAGTTTGATGCCCTTGCCGAACATCATCCGCACCAGGTCATCGGTGACGTACGGCGGGGCAGCCTCGCCAACCAATCGGCCGCGCTGGAGCACGGCCACGCGGTGGCAGAGTTCTTCAACGTCTTCCAGTTTATGGGAGACAAAAATAGCCGTCTTGCCCTGCTCGGCTAAAATACGCAGCGTGGCAAAGAGCTTGGTTTTCTGCGCTGCGCTGATGCCCGTGGTGGGTTCATCCAAAATCAGAACGCGGGCACCCAGCCAGAGCAGCCGCAAAATCTCAAGCTGCTGGCGCTCGCCCACGGTCAGGCTGTCCACATAGGCATCGGGGTTGATGTTAAAGTCGAACCGGGTGCGCAGTTCGTGGAATTCACGCTCTGCCTGGCGGCGATTGGGCAGCAGCCCGCCCGGCTGACCAAGGATGAAATTATCAATGATGCGCATGGGGGGGAAGTCCAGCGGGTCCTGGTGCAGCATGCCCACACCGCAGCGAATGGCATCGGCAGGCGAGGTGATGCGCACGGGTTGGCCGTCCAGCAAAATTTCACCCGAATCGGCGTGGATATATCCGGAGAGCACCTTCATTAAAGTTGATTTACCGGCGCCATTTTCACCCAGAATACCCTGAATGACCCCGGCCGGGATGTTCAACGTGATATCGTTGTTGGCGTGGACTTTCCCAAAATGTTTGTGGATGTTTCGCAGTTCGACATTCATAAGCACCGCCAGTGTTCGGGTAAAAGGAGGAAGGCGGCAAACCGCCTTCCTCCAGATGTGATGATGGATTACTCGCTAACGCTCTGGCCTTCCATGCCATCGAGCAGCTGCGGCAGGTACCAGACCTGGAAGTCAGTGGCAACTTCGCCAGCTTTCAGGT
>JAGOFZ010000127.1 GCA_017996955.1 Longilinea sp. | reverse complement strand
GATGAATGAGGGCCTGCCCGCCGAAGAAATTCAACGCCTGTGCGATGTACATGTAGCCGTTTTCCGCGACAACCTTGATAACCAGCGCCCTCCCGAAGCCATCCCCGGACACCCGGTGCACACCTTCCGGGCCGAAAACCAGATAGTGCTGCGCCTGCTCGACGCCATGACCGCCGACCTGGCCCGCTGGGATGCCGAAGGTGACTCCACCGCCCGCGCCCTGGCCGCCAGCCTGGAAAACCTGATGCAACTCGACCGCCACTACCTGCGCAAAGAAAATATGCTTTTTCCCTACCTCGAACAGGTTGGTTTTCGCGGCCCTTCAACCGTGATGTGGGGCATTCATGATGATATTCGCGGCGCACTGCGCCAGCTCAAGAGCGCTCTGGCAGAGGCCACCCCTGAACTGAAAAAGGTCAGCGCACTCTTCACCGCCGTCGCCATGATGATCCGTGAGATGGTCTATAAAGAAGAGAAAATTCTCTTCCCCGCCGCCCTGGAGCGCCTCAAAGAAGCCGACTGGGTCGCCATCCGCGATCAGGAGAACGAAATTGGCTACTGCCTCATCACTCCCGGCAATGAATGGATGCCGCGTCCACAGGACCTGCATGCCGCCGATCCGCAGCCGCCCACCCAGCCGCAGGGCAGCCTGCCAGAGGGCTTGCTGGCGCTCAGCACCGGCGCACTCTCTCTGGAGCAAATCAACCTGATGCTCTGCAACTTGCCGGTGGATATTACCTATGTGGACGAGAATGATGAGGTGCGGTTCTTCTCCCAGACCCGCGAACGCATCTTCGACCGCACCCCGGCCATCATTGGGCGCACCGTGCAAAACTGCCACCCGCCGCAGAGCGTACACCGCGTCCAGCAAATCCTGGATGATTTCCGGGCTGGTTTGCGCAGCGTGGCCGAGTTCTGGATTCAGATGGGCGGCAAGTTCGTGCATATTCGCTACTTTGCCCTGCGTGATGCCGCCGGCAAATACCACGGCACCCTCGAGGTCACCCAGGATGTTGCCGGCATTCGTGCCCTGCAGGGCGAGCGCCGCCTGCTGGACGATGCCCCAGCCCGCCCATAATCCCATCCGCTTTCTGGCGGCCCTTCCACTTCGGAGGGGCCGCTTTTGATTTGTGTTTTTAGGCGCTCTGTTATATGATGAAGACATCCCATCCCCCAGGATCTGCCCCATGACTCTGCATAAACTCAGCCCCTCTGACCTGACCTTTTTGTGGGACGAATGCCCACGCTGCTTTTACCTGAAGGTTGCGCGCAAGTTTGGCCGCCCGGCTTCAGCCTTTCCGGCCATCTTCTCCAAAATTGACAGCCTGATGAAGGGTTATTTTGAGGGCCGCTCAACCACTGCCATTTACCCCGGTTTGCCGCCGGGCAAGGTCCAATTCGGCGAGCGCTGGGTGCAATCGCAGCCCATCACCCTGCCCGGGCATGTCGATTCCTGCTATCTGCTGGGCAAGTTCGATACGGTGGTCTCGTTTGAAGACGGCTCTTACGGCGTGGTAGATTTCAAAACCTCGCAAGCGCGCCCATCGCATCTGGCTTTTTATGGGCGGCAGCTTCATGCCTACGCCTATGCCCTGGAACACGCGGCCGGTGGCAAGCTCTCGCTCAGCCCTATCAGCCGCCTGGGGCTGCTGGTGGTTGAACCTGTTCAGATGACGCAGATATCTGATCAGATTGCCTATCTGGGTTCGGTCACCTGGCAGGAGATCCCCCTGAACGAAGCTGGTTTTCTTGAATTTATCGGCAAGGTGCTTACCGTTTTGGAACAGCCCGAACCGCCCGAAGCCGCCCCGAACTGCGCCTGGTGCCAGTACCGGGCTGAGGTGCGCCAGCGTGATGATTAACCTTACGGCGCGCCGGTGTTAATTTCCAGCGGCGCTTCGGGGTAAAGCCCTTCCAGCGCTGGCACTCCAGACGCATCCCCCCGCAGGGCCTCATCAAAAAATGCCAGCGTATAGGTGTTGATGATCGTCATTGCCCGGTCAGAATCCAGTGTACCTTTCAGCTTCATCAGCGTTAGCAGCGGGGTAAGCTGCGAAATGTCCGTAAAATCAAAATGCCGGGTGTCGGCAATCTCCACCAGGTAAGCCGGGCTGTGACTGTTTTCGTAGAGTGCTTCAGCCAGTGGGGGGTTGCCCGGCAGTGACCACTTCTCGCTGCGCATGAACAGCGCCGGTTGAGTCAAACCGTGCGCCGGCACCACCCGGTCATAGGGCACCATCCAGGCGTCCATGGTCAATACCGCCTGGCAGTCCTCATTGTTGTAACAGAACTCTGCCACCGCCCCGCCGCCGGTGGAGTGCCCAAAAGCGCCCACCCGCGCCAGGTCCAGGTGCCCGGCCAGCGGGCTGGCAATAGCGCCGCTTTGCAGGTCATCCATCTGAGCGCTCATAAACCTCAAATCACTAACCCACATTTGCCCCACAATCCGGGCTGCCGCATTAAACTCCGCCGCCGGTGCGCTGCGCGGCAGGGCGGCCTGATTGGCGAAAATCATATCCCCATCGGGATAAATGGTGATGACCGCTCCTTCCGGGTGGTCAGCCGCAATCACAACATACCCATGGCTGACCAATTCCTCAACCTGAAAGGTATTTTGATAGCGCATGCCCGTCCAGCCGTGTGAGAAAATCAGCACCGGCGTCTGGGTCAGATCACTGGCAAAGGGCGGTTCCAGCGTGGTATGCGTCTGGCTCAACCCCAGGTGATTAAGCATAAAATCGGGTAAACCGAAATTGTGCGCAATGGCTGGCGCCATCACCTTCAGGTTTGGGAAGTAAGGCGCTGGTTCTGCGGTGGAGGGTTTATCGGTGGGGTACCAGGCCTGCACCATCAGCCGCCGCACCTCGCCGGTGTACGGATCAACCGCATCCGGATTGACCCAGTAAAAAGTCGTGGTGCCCACGTCATAAGGCCCGGTGGGCGGCGGCAGTTTGGGCACGGGCATCAGCGCAGGCAGTATCCCACAGGCTGCCGCCGCGGCAATCCATATCCAGTGCCATTTCCGGCGCGGGGCAGGGTTTTGCCGCGCCCGGTAGAGGGTCAGTCCAATCAAAAGCGCCGTCAACCCGTACAGCGGAATCATCTGCCAGCGTGTGCCTTCCAGCAGCACATGCAGCAGTGTCGCCAGCAGCGTCAGTGCTCCTGCCGCCAGCAGCCAGGCCCGCCGCACCCGCAGCAGCATCAACACTGCCAGCAGCCCATTTCCCGCCAGGATCAAAACCTCAAAAAGCCGCATTGTTTTCCTGCTTTCCCAGATACTGAAAGATTACACTATCATTGCGCCACTTGAAAAAAAAGTCAAGCCCTGCGCCAGCCGCAAAAAAAAATCGCGCCCAATCCCTTGCGAAACACTTGGCTCTGTGCTAAAATAATCCCGTTGGAACAACGTAACGCAAGCACTGAAAAGTGGGCGCCCCCCACTTTTCTGCATATATGGGTGATGGTTGGAGAACGAAAAGGATGAAGAACGAATTTACCCTGGCCTTTAATGAAGTGCTGGAAGAGAAACAGCTCCCCAAGGAAGTGATCCTGAAGGCGCTGGAAATGGCGATGGTGTCGGCTTATCGCCGCGCCGTCAATGCTTCGGCTGCCCAGCATGTAGAAGCCACCGTGGATGTTGATACCGGCAAGGTATCGGTCCGGGCGGAAAAAGAAGTCGTGGAAGAAGTTGTCGATCCGCATACCGAGGTGCCCCTCGCTGAGGCTCGCAAAGTCAACCCGGATGCCCAACTGGGCGATATGGTCATTGTGGACTCCACCCCGGCAGACTTTGGCCGCGTGGCAGCCCAGACAGCCCGGCAGGTCATTCAGCAGCGCATCCGCGATGCCGAACGCCAGGCTCAAATTGACCATTACGAAAAACAGATCGGCGAAATCATCAGCGGTGTTGTGCAGGCTGTCAATGCCACTGGTCTGACCATTGGTCTCGAAATGAAGGCCGAAGGTACCATGCCGCGTAAAGAATTGATCCCCGGCGAGCGCTTCCGCATACACGATCGTGTGCGTGCCCTGCTTGCTGAGGTCAAAGACAGCCCGCGCGGCCCGCAGATCGTTCTGTCTCGCACGCACCGCAACTTCCTGCGCCGCCTGCTTGAAACCGAAGTGCCCGAAATTTTCCACGGCGTGGTGGAGATTCGCTCCATCGCCCGTGAACCTGGTCAGCGCGCCAAGGTGGCTGTCTCGGCTACCCAGAGCGGCATCGACCCGGTGGGTGCCTGTGTGGGCATCCGCGGCGTTCGCATTCAGGCCATTGTGCGCGAACTGCACGACGAAAAGATTGACGTGATCGAATGGAACGCCGACCCCGCCATCTTCATCGCCAAGGCCATCAGCCCGGCGCGCGTCACTGGCGTCTATTTGAATGACCAGTCTGTCAATGGCAAGACCGCCACCGTAGTCGTGCCTGAAGATCAACTCAGCCTGGCCATTGGCCGCGATGGTCAGAACGCCCGCCTGGCAGCCAAGCTGACCGGCTGGCGCATTGACATCAAGAGCCTGCCCGAATCTGCCAGCGAAGCCCTGAAAAACATCACAGAAGATGCCTCCCTGGCCGCCATTGTGGATGCTGCCCTGGTTGAGAAAATCAGCGATATGCTGGTTCGCAAGGCCGAAGGCCGCTCGCTCTCACCGGAAGAATATGATCAGATGGGGCAGTTCGTCGATCGTGTGCAGCGCCGCGCGGTTCGCTTTGCCGCCGAGAAACCCGCCGACACGGTTGAAGTTCGCCAGTCTCACCCCGATATCCCCGCCAGCGCCTACGAGACCAATATTCTCGACAGCGGCCTGCCGGAACACGTTTGCTACATCCTGCAAGAGGCTGGCTATGCCACCGTATCGGACCTGGCCCTGCAGATGAAGAAAATGCCCGATGACATCCTGCGCCTCAACGGCATTGGCCGCAAAGCGATGGATGAGATCAATAAATTGATGACGGCTCTGGCCGAAAAAGCCCAGGCTGATGCGGCTGCTGCTGCCGAAGCTGAGGCTGCGCCTGTTGCCGTTGAAATTGAAGTGGAGCCTGTGGCTCAACCCGAAGAGGTTGTGGTGGAAGTGGAAGCGGCCCCGGTTCAACCCGAACCCGAAGCCGAACCTGTGGCCCAGCCCGAACCTGTTGTTGAGCCCGCCGCCGAAGCTGAAACTGAAGCCGAGCCCTCCCTTGAAGAGATCTTCTCCCTGCGCCCAGAAACCCTGCACCCCATTGCCGTGGACGAGGAAGAAGATGAAGACAGCAAGGGCAAACCTGGCAAGAAAAAGCCCGGCAAGAAGAAACGCCGCCCTGTGGTCGAATACGACCCCGACACCGGCGCCGCCGTCTATCGCAGCCCTCACCAGGAAAGCGATGACGATTGGGAACTTTAAGATTGTGATTTAGAGTCAGGACAGGTGACCAAGAAAGTCAAACCCC